>NZ_LOHY01000001.1 GCF_001559795.1 Pseudostreptobacillus hongkongensis
TTCCTTTTTTTTTGCTTTTTATTTGAAAAAAATCATTAAAAATAGTATAATAAATATATTAAATATTTGAGGAGGCTATATGTCTAAAAAAGCTTTTTTCAGTGGAATAAATGGAATAGGTATGAGTGGACTTGCACTAATACTTAAAGATCTTGGTTACACAGTTTGTGGATCAGATATAGTAGAAAAAGATATTACTTCTGTATTAAGAAATAAAGGTATAGAGGTATATATAGGTCAAAAAGAAGAAAATATTAGTAATAAAGAGATAGATATGTATGTATATTCTACGGCAATAAAGGAAAATAATCCTGAGTATATGTATGCAAAAAATAAAGGGATAAAGATGATGAGAAGAGGAGAATTACTTGCTGAAATTATGGATAAATTGCCTTTAGGTATAGCAGTTGCCGGAACTCATGGGAAAACAACAACTTCATCTTTAGCATCAGTTGCCTTTTTGAATGAAGACCCATATATAGCAGTTGGTGGAATAATACCAGAAATTGCATCAAATTCTAGAGTGGGTAAATCAGACTATTTTATAGCTGAAGCAGATGAAAGTGATAATTCATTTTTATACATGCACCCATATTATTCAATAATTACTAATATTGAAGAAGATCATCTTGAATTTCATGGTAATTTAGAAAATATTATTAAATCATTTGAAAAATTTGTTTCTCAAACTAAAGATACTGTAGTTGCATGTTTTGACAACGAAATAGTTAGAAACTTAGATTCAGATAATATAGCATTTTATTCAGTTGACGAAGAAAATGCTGATATAGTTGATATATATGCTAAAAATATTAGAACAGAAAATTCACAAACTATATTTGAAGTAGTAAAATATGGAGAATCACTTGGAGAATTTAAATTATCAATACCGGGAATGCATAATGTTTCTAATGCTCTTGCAGTTATATTTATTGCTGATGAAGAAGGACTTGATTTGGAAGATGTTAAGAATAAAATTGAAAACTTTAGAGGAGCAAATAGAAGATATCAAGTTATATATGATGAAGACTTTAGAGTTATTGATGATTATGCACATCATCCAACAGAAATTTTAGCAACTATTCGTGCAGCCAAAATGAATGAAAAAAAGGAAATTAATGTTATTTTTGAACCACATAGATACAGTAGAACAAGTTTCTTTTTAAATGACTTTGCCAATAGTTTAAAAGAGGCAGATAGTATATCTCTTTTACCTATATATTCAGCAAGTGAAGAAAATATATATGATGTAAGTTCTGAAAAATTAGCAGATTTAATAGGGAATCATTGTGATGTTTATTCTAAAGAGGAATTAATAGAAAAATTATTAAAAGAAGATAAAAAAGGAAAAGTATACATATTTATGGGTGCAGGTAGTGTTTCTAGTTTTGCACATGAATTTGTAAGGAGGCTAAAATGAGAATTTTAGAAAATATTTCAATGAAAGACTATTCTAACATGCGTGTTGGAGGTATTGCAAAGGAATTAATATTTATAGAAGATAAAAATGAATTATTAGAAGTATTTAATACAAGAAATAGGATATTTGTTATAGGGAATGGAACTAATACTTTAATTTCTGATTCATATTTAGATATTTCATTTGTTACTTTAAAGGATATGAAAGATATATTAATAGAAAAAGTTGAAAATGGTACATATTTTGTAAGAGCATATGCAGGAGTAGATTTTTTTGATTTCATAGATTTTATGCGTGATGAAGATTTATCTGGAATAGAGAATATGAGCGGTATACCTGGAAGTTTTGGTGGAATTACTAATATGAATGCTGGAGCTTATGGTACAGAAATTTTTGATGTAGTTGAAGAAGTAGAAGTTTTTGAACCAGGTGTAGGTATAAGGGTATTAAGTAAAGATGAGCTAGGATCTAAGTATAGAAGTACGTTAATAAAGGAAAATAAATGGCTAGTTGTATCTACTTTAATTAAATTGAAAAAAGGATTTGATAAAGAAGCAAGTGAAGATAAATTAAATCAAAGAAAGAACAAGCACCCACTACATTTACCAAATCTTGGGTCAACATTTAAAAATCCGACAGGAACATTTGCAGCACAGCTTATATCTGACTGTGGACTTAAGGAATATAGGGTTGGAGATGCACAGATATCACCTATACATCCTAATTTTGTTACTAATTTGGGAAATGCAACATTTAATGACATATTACAATTGATAGAAGATGTAAAAAAAGTTGTGTTAGAAAAAACTAATATACAATTAGAAACAGAAATAATTATATTAAAATAAGGAGAGAAGTTATGAGAAAAATGTTATTGGCAATTTCATTGTTACAAATTTTAACAGTTGCAGAAGTAAATGGGAGTTTTGAGTTTTATAACAATAATAGTTATGAAATTGAAAATAAGAAGAATGAATCAAAGGTGGGATTAAAAACGAATCTTAAATTTCCTGTTTTGGAGATTGGGGCAGATGTAGAAACTAAATCTAGAAATATTTTACAAAGTATGAAGGATAATTCAAATATTTATTTAAAATTTAATTATATAGATAACTATATTAAAGCAAAATATATGACAAAAGGTGAAACTGAATTAGAGGGGAATATAGGGTATGAGAAATATATAGGATATAACTTAAATGTGAAATTACCAAATAATAAAAAGAATATACAATTAAGTCATAAAATAAGTTCTAGTTATAAACCTATACCAGAGGTTGAAATAGGTGCAAATATTCTTGTTAATCATGCTATAAATAGCAATAAGTTGGATTATAAGGATTTATTATTTAATGAAGATAAAACTTTAAATAATGGAATATTATCTCATTCTTATGAACTATATGGTAAATATTTAGGTATAGAAGGATTAGAATTAGAAGCAGCTCTTTTATATCAAAATGTTATTGAAAAAGATTCAGCGAAAAAATTATATAAATCATTATGGGAACAATTATCTGAGTATAACTTAGTAGTGAAAAAATTAACATCAGAATATATAAAAAACATAGGTATTGTTTCAAAATCTATGGGAGAACTTGATAAAAAAATTCATAGTACAAAAGATATAGAACAAATACTTATTGAAGAAAAAAATACTATTACAAAAGAAATTGTAACTTTAGCTAATGAAGTAGACTCTTTGTTAAAAGAAGAGGAAGGTCTAAAACAAAGAATAAAAGAAATAGAAGCTGAAATAGAGTCAGAAACTAATCAAACTGAAAAACAAAGAAAACAAGAAGAATTAAAAGATAAACAAAAAGAACTTGAAGAAAAACATAAAATTGTTTTAGAAAAAAAACCAGTGCTTGTAGATAAGTTAGCAAAATTAAAAAATAAAGATAAAGAGCTAAGAGAAAATAGGCTTGAATTAAGTAAGGCTGAATTATTAAAAGCACAACAATTAGAATCTTTAAGAGAACAATATGAAAGATTAAATAAATATAAAGAAAAATCTAAAGAGAATTATAAAGAATATTTAGCTAAATTACAAAAGCAAAAAATGGATAATAAAAAGATAAATACACATTATTTTGGAACGAAATTAATGGCTAAATATAAAGGAATTAAAAATGGAGAATTTGATTTTGTTACAGTATTAGGTGGAGTTTATTCTGAAAAAGATTCTAAATTTGATAAATATATTAAAGTAGAGACAAATGCTAAATATGAACAAATGATAAATAGAGATCTTTCTATTATTCCAGAATTTTCAGGAAAAATTAAGTTAGCTAAAACACTAGATGCTATTTTAGAACCTAAATTAGGATTAAATTTGAGATTAAGTAATAATTTGAACTTTGATAGTAAAATATCAACGCCTATTAATTTTGATATTAATGGTTATAAAAGTACAGGAATAAAAACAGATTTTATTCTTAAATATAATTGGTAATAACTTGTAAAAGAAAAATGCTTGACAAAGATACTGTTTTGGTATAAAATAGAGAATGTATTACAATGTTTTAAAAAAGAAAGGAAATAAAATAAGATGAAAAGAACATATCAACCAAATAAGAGAAAAAGAAAAATGGATCATGGATTTAGATTAAGAATGAAAACTAAGAGTGGAAGAAACGTTCTTAGTAGAAGAAGAGCAAAAGGAAGAGCTAAATTATCTGCATAACCGGTACTATTTAACCGGTTTTTTTTAAAAGATGGAGCTAAATATGAATAAGTTAAGAAAAAATAAGGAATTCAATAGAGTATATAACAGAGGAAAAAGGATAAATGGTAAATATATATTGTTATTTGAATATAGATCAAATGAGCAAAAATTTGGTGTAGTTGCTAGTAAAAAAGCAGGAAACTCAGTTTATAGATCTCGTGCAAAAAGACTTATGAGAGAAGCTATAAGGTTAAATTTAGAAAATTTTAAACCAAATTTTGAGTATATTTTAGTTATTAAAAGTATATTTAAAGATAAATTTGATGAAATTAAATACATAGATATAGAAAAGGATTTATTAAACATATTAAGGAGAAATAGAAATGAAAAAAATAGTAATATTTCTAATTAGTTTGTATCAAAGATACATATCTAGATATACTCCACGTGCATGTAGATTTCATCCAACTTGTTCTGAATATTCAAAACAAGCTGTTATTAAATATGGAGTAATTAAAGGAACATATTTAGCTATAAAAAGAATATCAAAGTGTCATCCCTTCAATGATGGAGGTTATGACCCTTTAGTGTAGAAAGGAAAATGATATATGTTAGGTTTTTTAAAGGTACCTTTTTTAGTAGATATAGCTGTAGCTATATTAAATACTATTTATAATTTGGTAGGAAGTTATGGAATAGCTATAATTCTTACAACTTGTATAGTTAGATTGGCAATGTTACCTTTAACATTGAAACAAGAAAAGTCTATGTTAAAAATGAAAGAACTTCAACCCAAAATAGACGCACTTAAAGAAAAATATGGTAATGATAAAGAAATGTTAAATAGAAAAACAGTTGAATTATATCAACAAGAAAAAGTAAACCCTGCTGGAGGATGTTTACCCGTATTAATTCAATTACCTATATTTGTTGCGCTATATTCCGCATTTAGAGATGGAGCTATACCGATAGATGCTTCATTTTTAGGATTTAAATTATCAGAAGTTGATGCTTTAATAAAATTAGGATCAATTTCTATAAATGTATTACCTATACTTACAGCTATAGTAACTTTATGGCAACAAAAAATGATGCAAGTTGGTGGAAGTGAAGCTAAAGATGCTACAACTCAATCTATGCAAACTATGATGTATACTATGCCTATAATGATGTTATTTATATTCTATAGACAACCATCAGGTTTAAACCTATATTTCTTAGCTAACTCAGTATTATCAGTACTACAACAATATTATGTACTTAGTAGGAGAAATAAATAATGGAAAAATTAATATTACGTTCAAAAAGTGAAGCAGAATTAAAAGAAAAAGTAAAAAATATGTTAACTTTAAATGAAGATGAGGCTATAGAAATAGTTGAATTAAGTAAGCCTTTTAAATTCTTATTTTTCTTTAAAGATGGAGAGTATGAAGTTAAAATAGTTAAAAAATCTGAAATAACTAATAAATCTCCTAAAAAAGAAAAAATAAATGAAAAGGTTAATAAGCCTGAAGTTAAAGTTAATTTAGAAAAGGTGGAAAAGCCTAAAAAGGTAGAAAATAAAGAAAATAAAGTAGAAAAAAATATAAAAATTTCAGAAAGACTAAATGTTGTTATTAAAGAATTTCTTGCTGTTTCTAATTTAGATGTTAAAATAGAAAGTATTAAAGTTAAAGATAATGTATATAACATAGATTTAGTTGGTGATGATATTAGATATATTATAGGGGAAAAAGGAATTGCACTTTCATCATTAGAATATTTATTAATGTCACTTGAAGAATTTAAACATGTTAAGATCTTTATAGATTCTAATAATTATAAAGAAAAAAGAGAAGGAATTTTAAGAGAACTTGCTAATAAGACAGCTAAAAATGTTTTAAAAACACAAAGAAAAGTAAAGTTAAATCCTATGAATTCAAGAGAAAGAAAAATTATTCATGAGGAAATTAGTAAAATTCCTGGACTTGAAACAGTAAGTGTTGGAGTAGAGCCAAAAAGATGTTTAATAATTAAATTGAAGAATAAAAAATAGTTAAGAGCCCTCTGGGCTCTTATTTTGGAGGGAATATGTTGATGTTTGATACAATAGCTGCAATCTCTACAGCTCGTGGAGAATCAGGTATAGGTATAGTTAGAATTTCTGGAGATAAGGCCTTTGAGATATTAGATAAAATTTTTAGACCTATTAAAGAGGGTAAAGATTTAGGAAACTACAAATTAAATTATGGACATATTTATGATGGAGATAAGTTAATAGATGAAGTTTTGGTTAGTAGAATGAAGGGACCAAGATCATATACTACAGAAGATATAGTTGAAATAAATTGTCACGGGGGATATGTAACTACTAAAAAAATACTTGAAGTAACCTTAAAAAAAGGAGCAAGACTTGCTGAAATTGGTGAGTTTACTAAACGTGCTTTTATGAATGGAAGAATAGATTTATCTCAAGCAGAAGCTGTTATAGATATTATTCATGGTAAAACAGAAAGATCGGTTTCTTTATCTCTTGATCAGCTAAAGGGTAGTTTAAGAGACCAAATAAAGGAATTTAAAGAAGCATTTTTAGATATAACAGCACACGTAAATGTAGTTATGGATTATCCTGAAGAGGGAATAGATGATCCCCTTCCTAAAGAGTTAAGAGAAAAATTAGAGAATGTATACTCTAAAGCAGATGTTTTAATTAATTCTTATGATAAAGGTAAAAAGATAAAAGAAGGGATAAAAACAGTAATAGTGGGTAAACCTAATGTAGGTAAATCTACATTATTAAATACTTTACTTCAAGAAGAAAGAGCTATAGTTACTCATATTCCAGGAACTACACGTGATATTATTGAAGAAATAATAAATATTAAAGGAATACCTTTGGTATTAGTTGATACTGCTGGTATTAGAGAAACAGAAGATATAGTTGAAAATATAGGGGTACAAAAATCTTTAGAATTAATTGAAGTGGCTGATCTTGTTTTACTTGTACTTGATAGTTCAAGAACTCTTGATGAAGAAGATAGTAAGGTTATTGAAAAAATAAAGGCACTAGGTAAACAAGTAATAGTGTTATTAAATAAAATAGATTTAGAAAGAAAGTTAGATATAAGTAAATATAATTTAGAAAATGTTGTTGAAATATCAGCTCAAAAAAATATAGGTATAGAAGATATGGAAGAAAAAATATATAACTATATTACAGATAATGATATAGAAGATACATCAGAAAAATTAATATTAACAAATATTAGACACAAAACTGCTCTTGAAAAGACAAAAGAATCTATTAAAAATATATTTGAAACTATAGATATGGGTCTTCCACTTGATTTAATATCTGTAGATTTAAAAGAAGGACTTGATTCACTTTCTGAAATTACAGGTGAAATTACTAGTGAAGATGTTCTAGATCATATATTTGCCAAATTCTGTGTAGGGAAATAGTAAAATTATTTAAATTTGAAAAAAATTAGTATGAAAATAGGTTGTATTACTTTATTAATAAGGATTTTACGACCTAATTTTTTTAAAAAATTATATGCCAACTTTTAATGAAATAAATATATTTTTTGACTTTTTTATTATATTTTTATTTTAAACTACAATATCAATAATTTTAGTAGACAAATGCCTTTAAATATTGTATACTTTAATATAATATATTGATATGGAAGGGGAAAATTTTGAAAAATATAGTTAGATTATTTTTTCTAATACTCTTTGTATATTGTACTTTTTTATTCATAGAAAGTGATTTTTTTATTGTTAAAAATATTCAAATCGAAGGAAACTATAATCTTGTAAAAGATGATATAGTTAAAAAATTAGATAATATTAAAGGAGATTCTTTATTCTATATTAATGCAAGTAGGTTAGAAGGTATAATTGAGGATGATATTAGAGTTGAAAGTGCTAAAATATCAAGAAAGTTTCCGGATACAATAAAAATTAAAATAGAGGAAAGAAAACCTATTGCTATAGTATATTCTAATGGAAATTATTTTTATGTAGACGAAGGTCTTAATTTGTTTGCTTTATATAAAGAAATTAAGGATACTGGAGTTCCAATAATTAATATTCCAAAGGAAGATGAAATAGAAGAATTTAAGATTATGTTAAAAACTTTAAGAGATACACAATTCTACAATACTATTTCAGAAATATATAAGGGAGATAAAATGTATATTTTAACTCTATTAGATGGAACTAATGTATATATTGATAAAAATGTGAGTTTGAAAAAATATAATATTGCATATAAGATATATGTAGATGAAAGTGTTAATAAAGATATTGAATATATTGATTTAAGATTTAAGGATATAATAGTTAAGTAATCAGGAGGAAGTATGGAAAATAATTATGGAATGAATAATATGTATAGTAGTGCAAACTACAATAGTAATAATGAAATAAAAGGAGCTAAAATTAGTATAGTTGGAGTAGGTGGAGGTGGTGGAAACGCCGTTAACTTCATGAAAGAAAAAAATATTACAGGAGTTAGATATATAGCTGTTAATACAGATCACCAAGATTTAGATGGTAAAAATGCTGATATTAAAATACCTTTAGCAGAATTAGGAGCTGGAGGAAAACCTGAAATAGCAAAAGAATATGCTAATGAAATGAGAAATGAAATTAAAAAACAATTAGCTAATCAAGACATGGTATTTATAACTGCTGGAATGGGTGGAGGAACAGGAACTGGAGCATCACCTGTTGTAGCTGAAGTTACTAAAGAATTAGAAATTTTAACTATAGGTATAGTAACTATGCCATTTAAATTTGAAGGACCATCAAGAAGAAGAAATGCTGAATATGGTATTAATGAATTAAGAAAATATGTAGATACTTTAATAGTTATACCTAATGACAGATTAAAAAACTATAATGCTGAAGGTATGAAAGCAAGAAATGTTTTCCATGCACCAAATGATGTTTTATACAGAGCGGTTAAAGGTATAGTAGATATCATAACTAAAGAAGGAATGATTAATATAGATTTTGCTGACGTTAAAACAGTAATGGAAAATGCAGGAGATGCAGTAATAGGTTTAGGAGAAGCTAAAGAAGGAGAAGATGTAATCTTAGCAGTTAAATACGCTGTTGAAAATCCACTTCTTGATAGAAGCTTAAAAGGTGCTAAGAAAGCATTAATTAATATTACTTTACCTGCAGATGCAGAATTTGTTGAATTTGAAGAAATAGTTGATGAAGTAATTAAATTCTCAGAAAATGATGATTTAGATGTAATGCTTGGAGTAATGTTTGATGAAACAAGTACTGATACTAAAGTTACAGTAGTTGCTACAGGATTTGAAGATGACGTAAAACCATTATCAAATGTTGTATCAAATAGAGAATATGTAAAACCAGAAGAAAATAGTAATAATAATCCTGAGTATACAGTAACTTTACCAACATTAGATTAATATAATATAAATTAGGACATACAAGATATTTTTGTATGTTCTTTTTAGTTTAAAAACCTTGACAAATACAGTCTTTTAGTGTAATATATTATAGGAAATTAACACACCTTGTTTTTTCTGTTTGTATGGTGCTATAAATATAGATTTGCAAATGGACATAGGTGGAAGTAAAACCAAAAAATTTAAGGAGGACAAAAAATGTCAGTAATTTCAATGAAAGAACTTTTAGAAGTAGGAGCTCACTTTGGGCATCAAGCAAAAAGATGGAACCCTAAAATGAAACCATATATTTATGCAGAAAGAAATGGTTTACACATTTTAGACTTACAACAAACTTTATCTTCAACAGAAAGAGCATACGAATTTGTTAGAGAAATCGCAAGTGAAGGTGGAAAAATCTTATTCGTAGGGACTAAAAAACAAGCTCAAGAAGCAGTAAAAGAAGAAGCTGAAAGAAGTGGAGGATTCTACGTTAACGAAAGATGGTTAGGAGGATTATTAACTAACCTTGAAACTATCAAAAAAAGAGTTGCTAAATTAAAAGAATTAGAAGAAATGGATGCAGATGGGACTTTAGATCAAGCATACACTAAAAAAGAAGCAGCTTTATTAAGAAAAGAAATGGTTAAATTACAAAAAAATGTTGGTGGAATTAAAGGTATGGATAAATTACCTGCAGCATTATTCGTAGTAGATATTAAAAAAGAATTCTTAGCATTAGAAGAAGCAGCTAAACTTGGAATACCTGTAATAGCTTTAATAGATTCAAATGTTGACCCAGACTTAGTAACTTACAGAATACCTGCAAATGATGATGCTATAAGATCAATTAAATTATTTGCAAGAGTAATTTCAAATGCAGTTGTTGAAGCTAATGGTGGAGTTGAAGAAGATTACGTTCCAACAGAACTTGAAACTGCTGAAGTAATAGATGAAAACTTCGTAGTTGAAAAAGAAGAATTAGAATAAGACAATAAATAGGAGGGACAGATATGTCATCAATATCAGCATTAATTAAAGAATTAAGAGAAAGAACTGGAGCTGGAATGCTTGATTGTAAAAAAGCATTAGAAGCTGTTGAGTTAGATATAGAAAAGGCAATTGACTGGTTAAGAGAAAAAGGTATAGCTAAAGCAGCTAAAAAATCAGGAAGAGTAGCAGCAGAAGGATTAGTATTCGGTGGAGAACATGGAAATGTAGGAGTTATTATTGAATTTAACTCTGAAACAGATTTCGTTGCAAAAAATGATGATTTCAAAAACTTTGGAAATAAATTAGTTGAATTAGCTTTAGATAATAAAGTTAAAACTGTTGAAGAATTAAAAGCTCTACAAATTGATGGACAAACAGTTGAAGCTGCTTTAACAGAATTAATTGCAAAAATTGGAGAAAACTTAAATATAAGAAGAATAGCTTTAGTAGAAAGTGAAGGATTTGTAGTAAACTACATTCACTTAGGTGGAAAAATTGGAGTTTTAGTAGATATTAAAGGTGAAAATACTCCTGAAAATGTTGAAAAAGCAAAAGGTGTTGCTATGCATATAGCAGCTATGGATCCAGCTTACCTACATAGAGATGAAGTAACTACTGAAGACTTAGAAAGAGAAAGAGAAATTGCAAGAGTTCAATTATTAGAAGAAGGTAAACCTGAAGCTATAATAGAAAAAATCTTAGAAGGTAAAATGAGAAGATTCTATGAAGAAAATGCATTATTAGAACAAAAATATGTTAGAGATGATAAAGTATCAATTCAAGAATTCATGAAACCTGCTGAAGTAAAAGCATTCTTCAGATTTAAAGTTGGAGAAGGTATTGAAAAAGAAGAAACAGATTTCGCAGCTGAAGTTGCAGCACAAATAGCAAGTTCAAACAAATAAAAAATAATATAGAGAAGAAAGAGTTTAAGGTATTAAACTCTTTCTTAATATACCTGGAGGAATTTTTATGTTAAAGTATAAAAGAATATTATTAAAGTTAAGTGGAGAAGCTCTTGCAGGAGATAAGGAATTTGGTTATTCAGATGAAGTTTTAAATAGCTTTGCAAGACAAATAAAGCAAATTCATGAGGCTGGAGCAGAACTTGCAATAGTTATAGGTGGGGGAAATATAATGAGAGGTAAATTTGCAGAAGAAGCAGGTATGGATAGATCAACAGGTGATACTATGGGAATGCTTGCTACTGTAATGAATGCATTAGCCCTTCAAAATACTATAGAAAAAATTGGTGGTGTACCAACTAGAGTTTTAACAGCGATAAATATGCCTCAAGTTGCAGAACCATATATTAGAAGACGTGCTATAAGACACTTAGAAAAAGGAAGAGTAGTAATATTTGCAGCAGGTGTTGGAAATCCTTACTTTACAACTGATTCAGGTGGAGCATTAAGATCTATAGAAATAAATGCAGATATACTTGCAAAAGGAACTAATGTTGATGGAGTGTATGATAAAGATCCTAATAAGTTTGATGATGCTGTTAAATATGAAAAGGTATCATTTACAGAAGCATTAACTAAAAATTTAAAAATTATGGATGCTACTGCACTTTCGTTATGTAGAGAAAATAATATGCCTATAATTGTATTTAATGCATTAGAAGACGGAAATATGTTAAGATTTGTTAAAGGTGAAAATATTGGAACTTTAGTTTCAAATGATTAGAAAGGATGATATATTAATGTTAGATGAACTTTTATTAGAAGTTGAAGAAAAAATGGAAAAAACAATAGAAAGTACAAAAACACATTTTTCTCATGTTAGAGCAGGACGTGCAAATGTTTCTATGTTAGATGGAATTACAGTTGATTATTATGGTCAAATGTCTCCATTAAATCAAGTGGGAACAGTATCAGCGCCAGAAGCTAGATTATTAGTGGTAGATCCTTGGGATAAATCTTTAATACCAACTATAGAAAAAGCGATACTTGCAGCAAATATTGGATTTAATCCATCAAATGATGGTAGAATTATTAGACTTGTTGTACCTGAACTTACTGAAGATAGAAGAAAAGAATATGTAAAACTTGTAAAAAAAGAAGCTGAAGAAGGAAGAGTTGCAGCAAGAAATGTTAGAAAAGACTATAATAATAAAGTAAGAAAAATGGAAAAAGATTCTGAAATAACAGAAGATGAATTAAAATCTGCAGAAGAAAAAATTCAAAAATTAACTGATAAATGTATAACAGCAATAGATGAATTATTTGCTAAAAAAGAAAAAGAATTGTTGAGTATATAGTTATGTTTAATCGTTTTTTTAATTTTTTAAGAGTAAAAAAACAGATATCTATAGATTTAGGAACATCTAATGTCTTATTTTTTGATAAACAAAGAAAAAAGATAGTTTTAAATGAACCTTCAGTTATAGTTAGAGATAAGAAAACACAAAAAATTGTTGCTGTTGGACATGAAGCACGTGAAATGCTAGGGAAAAATCCTAATAGTATAGATGTAATAAAGCCTTTAAAAGATGGTGTAATTTCTGATCTAGATTCTACACGTGAAATGCTAAGTTTATTCATGAAAAAAGTTTATGGGGTATCACCTTTTAAACCTGAAGTAATAATTTGTGTTCCCATAGAGGTAACTACTGTTGAAAAAAGAGCCTTATTTAATGCAGTCGAAATTGCAAAGTCTATTTATCTTATAGAAGAAGGTCGTGCAGCAGTAATGGGAACGGGTGTAGATATTTCACATCCTAATGGTAATATAGTAATAGATATAGGTGGAGGATCAACAGATATTGCTATACTTTCACTTGATGAAATAGTTGTTTCAAAATCTGTTAGAATAGCTGGTAATAAGCTAGATGAAGATATAGTTAAGTATGTTAAGGAAAGACTTAATATAAATATAGGGGACAGAACTGCAGAAAAAATAAAGAAAACACTTTCGACAGCTATAACTGTACCTGAAAGTGAAAATGAAAAAATTGTAATAAAAGGATTAGATATTAATACGAAGAGTCCAAAGGAATTAGAAATATCATCTAATCAAGTTCAAGAGGCAATAATAGGTTCTTTACAAGAAATAATTTCAGCAGTTAAGGAAGTATTAGGTAAGTGTCCTCCAGAACTTGCATCAGATATATTAGATAATGGTATAGTTTTAACTGGTGGAGGAGCCTTAATTAAAAATTTTGATAAATTAATATCTGAAAGTGTTAAAATACCGGTAATAGTACCAGAAAATCCACTAGATTCAGTAGCAATAGGTGGAGCATATGCCTTTGATAACCAAAAATTATTGAAAACATTACTAGTAAAGGAAAATTGATATGGAAATATATGGAAATAATCATTCTGTTTTTGCACTTTATTATCAATTAGTATTAGTTACTAAGAATAGAACACCAATTTTTAATGAGGAAATTGTTAAATATGCTATAGATAAGTTTGAACAAATTTCAAAATCTTATCTTATAGAGCTATATGATTATAGTTATGAATTAGATCATATTCATATTAAATTTAAGGCACATCCTAAAAGTGAAATATCTAAGTTTATAAACGCATATAAGAGTTCGACTTCAAGATTAATAAAGAAAGAATTTAGTAATGTTGAAGAGTTATTACATGATGGAGCGCTTTGGGAAAAAACATATTTTTTAATAACAGAAGGTGTTCCAAGTAAAGACATGATAATGCATTATATTAAAACAAAAATTAAATGTGATATAGTTGATCATAATTGTGATAGTTGTGGTTGCGGTCACGAACATTAATAAAAATGGGCGTTAAGAGTAAATACTCTAAACGCCTATTTATATATCAATACAGTACTTTCTTCAAGAAAATGTGTGTGTTTAACCTTTCATTTTTGGAATAATACATATACAATTAAGATTTCAAAAATATATGTTAATATGATTATTAGTAACCATAATAAACATTTTAAAAAAGTTCAGAACCAGTATCATCAAAATACATTCTTTTACCATCAACTATAGAATAGTTTGTATAACTTCCTTCAAATTTTGAAAATATATTAGCACCACCTAATAGAGATATAGATTATTCAACAAAATGAGTGTGTTCTACTTTCCATTGCTGTAATTTTACAAAGAAAATAAAGCTGTAGAATCCTAAAGTAATTAATATTAAAATGTACCATATAATAAATTTACCAAAAAGTTTAGAACCAGTACCATCAAAATACATTCTTTTGCCATCAACTATAGAGTTATTTATCTTCCATCTTTCAAGATTACAAATAGCCCAAGGAGTTGCAATTCCAAAAGTTATAGTACATAAGATAGTGTTAAGTATAGAAATTATAAAATAATTTATGTAGCTTCCTTCAAATTTTGAATTCATATAATACCTCCAAAGATGTTTAATATCTACAATATTATCACGAAATGCATTTAAATGCAATATTGAAAAAGACACTTAAAAGTGATATAATTAATATAAGAATGAAAAAAAGTAGGTGGTTTTGTGATTTCACTAGTCTTAGCGGCAGGTAAAGGTACAAGAATGAAATCAAATATATCTAAACTTATGCATAGAGTAAATGGAATTCCTATGGTAACTAAAGTTAATAATGTTTTAAAAGAATCAGATATTTCTAAAAATATATTAATTTTAGGATATTTAAAAGAACAAATAATAGAAGAATTACCTGATGTTGAATATATTGAACAAAAAGAACAACTAGGTACAGCTCATGCAATTATGATATCTAAAGATAAAATAAAAGAATATGGTGATGATGTTCTTATCTGTAATGGTGATGGTCCTTTATTAACAGTTGAAACTATTAATAATATGAAATCTAAGTTATATGATGAAAACTTAGATGGACTTATACTTTCTTGTTTACTTTCTGATCCTACTGGTTATGGTAGAATAATAAAAAGAGATAATAAGGTAGTAGATATAAGAGAAGAAAGTGAAGCAAGTTTAGAAGAAAAACAAATAAATGAAATTAATGTGGGAATATATATGTTTAAATATGAAGCATTAATGAGTATTATAGATAAGTTTGATAATAACAATTCTAAAGGAGAGTATTTTTTAACTGATGCTGTTAAGTTGATGGTAAATGAGGGCTATAAAGTAGATAGCATTTTACTTTTAGATAAGGATGAAATGTTAGGAGTTAATTCAAAAGAACAATTAGCAGAAGCATCACGTATATTAAGAGATAGAAAAAATAAAGAATTAATGAGAGATGGTGTAATTCTTATAGACCCAAGTACTACATATATAGAAGAAGATGTAAAAATTGGTATTGATACAGTAATTTATCCAAATGTATATATACAAAAAGGAACAATTATAGGTTCTAATTGTAATATATATTCAGGGACAAGAATAGAAGGATCTATAATAGGTGATAATGTAACAATAGAATTAAGTGTTATAGAAAAATCTAAAGTTGAAGATAATGTTTCAATAGGACCTTTTGCACATCTTAGACCAGCTGCATTGCTTAAGAAAAATTCTAAAGTAGGGAATTTTGTTGAAATAAAAAAATCTACTTTACACGAAGGTGTTAAATGTGGTCATTTAACATACATAGGAGATAGTGAAATAGGTAAAGATACTAATATAGGTGCAGGAACTATAACTTGTAATTATGATGGTAAAAATAAGCATAAAACAACTATAGGAGAAAATGCATTTATAGGAAGTAATAGCATAATAGTATCACCTGTAAAAATAGGAGATAATGTTTTAACTGCAGCCGGTTCAGTTATAACTAAAGATGTTCCTGATGGTAATATAGTATTTGGAAGAGCTAAACAAGTTAATAAAGAAAATAAATAAAAGAAAGTGTGGGATCTTGATGTATAATAATCATGAAATAAAAGTTTTTGCTGGAACTTCTAGTGCTAAACTTGCACAAAAAGTTGCAGATAAACTAGGTGTTAAACTGGGAGATAGAAATATAGTTAAATTCTCAGATGGTGAAACTTTTGCAAAATCAAATGAGACAGTTAGAGGATGTAAAGTATTTGTTATTCAATCAACTTCAGAACCAGTAAATGAAAGTTTAATGGAGTTATTAGTGTTTATTGACTCTTTAAAAAGAGCATCTGCTGCTGAGATAATAGCTGTAATACCATATTATGGATATGCAAGACAAGATAGAAAAGCTTATCCAAGAGAGCCGATTACATCTAAATTAGTTGCAAACTTATTAACAGTTGCAGGAGCTACAAGAGTAGTTACTATGGATTTACATGCAAGACAAATACAAGGATTCTTTGATATACCTGTAGATCATATGGAAGCACTTCCTTTATTTGCAAAGTATTTCTTTGATGCAGGATTTACAGCTGAAGATTCAGTTATAGTTTCTCCAGATGTAGGTGGAGTAAAAAGAGCAAGATCTCTTGCTAGATGGTTAGGAATGCCTCTTGCTATTATAGATAAAAGAAGAGAAAAAGCAAATGTTTCAGAAGTTATGAATATAATAGGAGAAGTTAAAGGTAAAAAAGCTATTTTAATAGATGATATAATTGATACTGCAGGAACTATTTGTAATGCAGCTGAAGCAATAATGAAAGCTGGAGCAAAAGAAGTAGTAGGTTGTGCAGTTCATCCAATATTCTCAGGTCAAGCAATAGAAAGACTTAGAAATTCAGCGTTTAATAAAGTAGTTGTTACAGATACTATTCAATTACCAGAAAGTAAAAAATTTGAAAAATTAGTAGTAGTTTCAACAGCGTCTATGTTTGCTGAAACAATAAATAGAATATTCGTTGAAGAACCAATAAGTGACTTATTTGAAATGCCACACAATTTAGATATGTCTGAAGGTTTACAATGATAAATGAAACAGATGTTATTCTATTTCCTACAGATACAGTTTATGGAATAGGTGTAAAACCAAATAAAGAAGCATTAAATAAATTGTATGAAATAAAAAAAAGAGATAGAAATAAAAAAATAGTAGCATTAGTTTCAAGTAAGGAAAAAGCTTATGAAATATTAGAAGAAAATATTTTGGTATATAATATAATAGATAAGTGTTTTCCTGGAGAACTAACCATAATTTCTAAAGCTAATGTAGATTTTTTAGAAAAATTAGGGTATAGTGATGATATAGGTGTAAGAATGCCATCAAATGATATTGCACTTAAAATAATAGAAGATGCAGGTGGAATACTTATGACTAGTAGTGCTAACCTAAGTGGTGAAAATGCAGCTATAAGATTTGAAGATATTTCTTCTCAAATAATTAATAATGTTGATATAGTTATTAAAAACGACAATGGGTTAAGTGGTACATCTTCAAGTATATATAAGATAATAGAAAATGAGATATTTGAAGTTAGAAAAGGAAATTTTAAAATAGATAATATAGAGAAAATTAAGGAGGAAACCTTTGAAAAATAGAGTAGTAAATCCTAATAATATTACAGATATGGATATGATAAATGCAAAAAATCAAGCAAGTATGGTATCTATATTACAAAGAATAGGTAAAGCTAAAAGAAAAAAAGAGTTAACATTATCTAAAAGTTCACAAAAGTATTTGTTACAAATGATAGGTGAAATGAAAAAACAAATGAAAATTTATCAAAATCAATTACCTAACCTATTTTCTTTCTTTAACTATGTAGAAAAATCTTTACAAATAGGTAAGAAAGAAAAATGGCCAAAAGAAAAAAAACTTTTAGTTTCATTTGATGAACAAGATTTATTAGTAAGACAAATGAAAGATGTTGTTAAAGGATTAGAAGTTGAGAAATCAAAATTAAAATGGTATAATTTTGCTAAAAAAATGATGTTTTCAACAATGCAAAAACAAACAGAAGCATTATTAGAGGATTTAAAGTAGATTAATCTAAAGGGGGAGTTAAAATAATGCAAATAAATAATAAAGATGCAACTACTTTAAAAAGTAGTTGTTTTTTGTCTACAAATATTATAAAATTATCAGAAGATATAATAAAATACGGTATTGAAAATAAAGCATCTGATATACACATAAGGGAAATAAATAAAGAAGTAAGTCTAGAATATAGAATAAATGGAATATTAGAAAAAATTAATATTTCTAATATTTTACCTTCAGAATTAATTGCAAGATTTAAAGTTATGTCTAGATTAAATGTAGCAGAAAAAAGATTGCCACAAGATGGATCTTTTTCATATATATATGATAAAAATAAATATGATATTAGAATGGCTACTTTACCTACTATATATGGAGAAAATATAGTTCTTAGAATATTAAATACTACTCTTAATGATATTAGTTTTAAAGGATTAGGATTTAATGATGATAAGATAGAAAAGATCAAATATATGTTATCTAAAATGTATGGACTTATACTTGTTACAGGGCCTACAGGTAGTGGAAAATCAACAACTTTATTATCCTTAGTAAATTATTTAAATAGTGGAGATAAGAAGATAATAAGTATAGAAGATCCAGTTGAAAATAAGGTTGAAGGTATAGTACAAATACAGATAAAAGAAGAAATAGGACTTACATTTGAAAAAGTATTAAGGACAACATTAAGATCAGATCCAGATATTATAGTAATAAGTGAAATAAGAGATGAAATAACTGCAGAAATTGCAATACGTGCAGCTCTAACAGGACATTTAGTTTTGGCTACATTACATACTAACAATTCTGTATCTACATTTACAAGACTAATAGATATGAAGATTCCTAAATATTTGATATTAGATTGTTTAATAGGTATAATTTCTCAAAGATTAGTAAGAATTGATAGTAAAAGTATAAGACTTTGTGTTAGTGAAATATTAGTTTTAGATGAAAATACAAGAGAGATATTTTCTAAAAATTTAGAAAGGTCTGTTATAGAGAAAAAATTAAAAGAAAATAGTTTTTCTACAATAGAAGATGAATTAGAAAGACTAGAAAGGATATATTTTGAAAAAAATAGTAGTATATGATTTTGATAAAACAATTTATGGTGGAGAAACATCTACAGATTTTATGAGATTTTTTTTGAAAAGAAATAAAAAATATATTAAACGTCTTCCATATGTTATAAAATCCTTATTTTATTATAATAAAAATTTAAAAAGATCAAAAGAAATATTTTTTAAGATATTAGATAATATAGATATGGAATTATTAAAAAATGAAATAAGAGAATTTTGGAAACAAAATAATAAAAAAATATTTTCTTGGATTAGTGATGAAATAAAGGTAAATAAATTAGAATCAGATGAGTTGATATTAATATCAGCAACTCCAAGTATTTTTTTAGAAGAAATATCTAAGGAGCTAGGATTTGATAAATTAATAGCTACAGAGTTTGTAAAACAAAAAGATAATTTCATTAGTAAAATAGAAGGTAGTAATTGTAAGGGTGTAGAAAAGGTTTATAGGCTTCAAGAATATTTAGAAAATTTTGAAATCATTAAGTTCTACTCGGATAGTATGTCAGATAAACCTTTATTTGATTTAGCAAAAGAAAAATATTTTATTAAAAAAGGTATTAAAGAAGTTTTGGAGTATTAGATGAAAAATATTAAAATAGTTTATCAATATGATGGAAGTTGTTTTTATGGATCTCAAAGACAAAAAGAGAAGAAAACTGTACAAGGTACTATAGAAAATATATTAAAGAATTCTTTTAATGTAGAAGTTAATATGATTAGTTCAGGTAGAACAGATAGAGGAGTACACGCAAAAATGCAGGTTTCTAATTTCTTAATTAAAAGAGATATACCTTTTGATATTATGAAGAAAAAAATAGAAAAATATTCAGATTATGAAATAAAAATAATAGATATTTCATATGTAGATTTAGAATATAACTCAAGATATGACACAAATATACGTGTTTATGAATATATTTTGGATAATAGAGTAAGGATAAATCCCTTTGAAACTAAATATATATCAGGAATAGAATATGATATAGAAGTGGAAAAATTTAATAAGATATTAAAGGAATTTGAAGGAGAACATGATTTTTCAAGTTTTTCTAAAAAGGATAATAAAGCTAATAAAAATCCGGTAAGATGTATATATGAATGTTATGCAATAGAAAAAAATGGAAGAGTATACGTGTATATAAAAGGTAATAGTTTTTTAAAAACTATGGTTAGAATAATAATAGGAACTACACTTGCAATATATGAGGGTAAAATAGATATAAGGTATATAAAAGAAAATTTTGAAAATCCAGATCCAGATATTAAAAAGTTTGTTGCAGATGGTAATGGACTATATTTATATAATATAGAATAAGAAGTAGTAAGGTATTTACTACTTCATAGCCTTTTTAACGCTTTCTTTTAATATTGGTAGAACATTTTGTTCAAACCAAGGGTTCTTTTTAAGCCATCCAATATTTAAAGGTGATGGATGAACTATAGGAAAATATTTAGGTAAATATTCTTTAAATGATTTAACAGTTAGTGTTAAATTTTCTTTAGATATATTTTTTAAATAATAATCTTGAGCATATTTACCAACTAGTATAAATAGTTCTACATTTGGTAATTCTTTTAAGATTTTAGGATGCCATTTAGCAGCAAAATCTTTTCTTGGAGGAAGATCTCCACCTTTACCACGACCTGGATAGTAAAAATCCATAGGTATTATAGCTATTTTATCAGTTGAATAAAAAGTTTGTTCATCTATATCCATCCATAGTCTTAATTTATCACCACTTTTATCTTTCCAATATATTCTTCTTTCTTGTGCTTTTATACCAGGAGCTTGTCCAACAATTACTATTTTTGCATTATAAGGAGCAGAAAATAGAGGATCTATACCTTTATCTGTGAATTCCTTATTTTCTATATCATTTTTTATTTCTTCAAAAATTTTTTCTATTTTTTTATTCATAATACCACCTTAGTTTAGTTTATATTATTATAACATAAAATGAAAGGAAGTAAGATGAAAAAAGAATATTTTTATGGAGAAGATAGTATTCATACAATGCAATGGAGCATAGAAAATCCAAAAGGAGTAGTACAGATAGTACATGGAATGCTTGAATATATAGAAAATTATGATGAGTTTGCTAAATTTTTAAATAAGAATGGATATGTAGTTCTTGGTAAAATTGTTAAAATTTTTAAAGGTGGAAATTATAGAAGTAAGTTTTTAAACTTACTTACAACAGAAAAATTAAATAAAATGCTAGGGAGCAGTACTAAAACTAAAGGAGATTGGTTAAGTAGAGATGAAAAAGAAGTAGAAAAAGTCTTAAGTGATGAATATAGGCAATTTATTCCAACTGTTAATATGAGTTTAGGTATATTTGAACTTACTAATTATGTTAGAAAAAGAAAAAATATTAAAAAAATTAGGCAAGATTTACCTATATTACTCATATCTGGTGGGAAAGATCCACTAGGTAATTTTGGAAAAGGTATAGAAAAATTAGATGGTATTATGAAATCAGAAGGTTTAAATACTACAGTTATAATATATGATGGTTCAAGACATGAATTATTACATGAATTAAATAAAGAAGAAGTAATGAATGATATACTTAAATGGATAGAAAGTAAGTAGCGAAAGTAGGTATAATTTAATGATTAAATTTGAAAATGTTATACAGGAATATAAAGGGAATGTAGTTGTAGAGATAGAAAGTTTTGAAATAAAATGTGGAGAATTTTTAGTTCTTGTAGGAAGTAGTGGAAGCGGTAAAACTACTACTATTAAAATGATTAATAGATTAATAGAACCTACAAAAGGAAAAATTTTGATTCAGGATAAAAATATATTAGATACACCAGTCAGAGATTTAAGGTTAGATATAGGGTATGTATTACAACAAATTGCTTTATTTCCTAATCTTACAGTTAAAGAAAATATAGAGCTTATACCTGAAATGAAAGGTTGGAAAAAAGAGAAAAGGTTAGAAAAAATAATAGAATTATTAAATAGAGTTGGTTTAGATCCAGATAAGTATTTAAATAGATATCCAAAGGAATTATCAGGAGGAGAACAACAAAGAATAGGCATACTTCGTGCAATAATTGCAGAACCTAAAGTTTTATTAATGGATGAACCTTTTTCAGCACTTGACCCTATATCAAGATCTAATTTACAAGAAATGATTAAAAAGTTACATTCTGATTTAAAAATGACTATAGTATTTGTTACTCATGATATGAATGAAGCGATGATTTTAGCAGATAGGATAGCTATTATGAGTGAAGGTAAGATATTGCAAGCTGGAACACCTTGTGAAATAAAGAAAAATCCTGTAAATGATTTTGTGATTAAAATGTTTGATGGTTTAGATTGTGAGGTTAAATTATGATAGTACAGGTTTTTAGAGAAAGATTTTTTGAGTGGTTACAGGCTTTAGGAGAACATTTACAAATATCATTGGTTTCTTTATTGATCGCTATAATTATATCAATTCCTCTTGCTATAATCATAGTTAATAAAGATAAAATTAGAGATATGGTATTACAAATTACAGGGATATTTCAAACTGTACCATCACTTGCATTACTTGGATTACTTATACCAATTTTTGGTATAGGGACACCACCTGCAGTTTGTGTTTTAGTTATCTATGCTATATTCCCTATATTACAAAATACAGTTACAGGTTTAAAAAATATAGATCCTACTTTACAAGAAGCAGCCCAAGCTTTTGGTATGACAAGATTTGAAAAATTAAAAAAATTTGAAATAGCTATTGCCATGCCTGTGATTATTTCAGGTATTAGGACATCTGCTGTGATGGTAATAGGTACTGCCACACTTGCAGCATTAATAGGAGCTGGAGGACTAGGTTCTTTTATACTTCTTGGTATAGATAGAAATAATGTTGATTTAATTTTAATAGGAGCTGTATCATCTGCATTGCTTGCCATATTATTTAATATGGTTATAAAAATACTTGAAAAGTCTTCAATTAGAACTATAATGTTTTCTATGCTTATTTTAACTATTAGTGTATTTGCGTCATTTATTCCTTTCTTTGAAGAAAAAATGATGGGAGAAAATATAATAATAGCAGCAAAGCTTGGTCCTGAACCAGAAATAATTATTAACATGTATAAAGAACTTATAGAGCAGGAAACAGATTTAAATGTTACTTTAAAACCAAATTTTGGAAAAACAAGTTTTCTTTATGAGGCTTTAAAAAGTGGTGATATAGATATATATCCAGAATTTTCTGGAACTATAACATCTAGCTTATTAAAAGAAGCCCCTAAAGTTTCAAATGATGTAAGGCAAGTTTATGAAATAGCTCGTGATAGTATATTAAAACAGGATAATTTAATATTCTTAGAACCTATGCTTTATCAAAATACTTATGCGGTAGCAGTTAAAAACAAGTTTGCAAAAGAAAATAATTTAAAAAACATATCAGATTTAAAAAAGGTAGTAAATAGTTCAAAAGCAGGATTTACATTAGAATTTAATGATAGAGAAGATGGGAATAAGGGTATAAAAGATATTTATGGAATAAATTTAAAAGTTAAGACTTTAGAACCATCACTTAGATATCAAGCAATAAATAATGATGATGTTCAAATAATAGATGCTTATTCAACTGATAGTGAATTAAAAGAATATGATTTAGTTATATTAAAAGATAATTTAAATATATTTCCACCTTATCAAGGAGCACCATTATTAAGAAAGGATACA
This sequence comes from Pseudostreptobacillus hongkongensis, assembly GCF_001559795.1. NCBI lineage: Bacteria > Fusobacteriati > Fusobacteriota > Fusobacteriia > Fusobacteriales > Leptotrichiaceae > Pseudostreptobacillus > Pseudostreptobacillus hongkongensis. The sequence continues at coordinate 24,095 of NZ_LOHY01000001.1, forward strand.
TTAGAAAAATATCCAGAGTTAGAAAAAGTGTTAAATAAGTTAAGTGGGAAAATATCAGAAGAAGAAATGATTAATATGAATTATGAAGTTAAAGTAAAAGGTAAAAGTGCAGCTAGTGTTGCTCATGATTATCTTAAAAAGGAAGGGTTAGTAAAATAATAAATTTGGGAGAAGAAAATAGAAAAATATTACATTAGTATCAAGTTGTCTATTTACAAATATAAAATAAAATGTTAAACTTACATATATTTTAGAGAAGAAAGAGGAAGAAATGAAGAAATTTTTAAAATGGATAATTGGTACATCGATAGTTTTAATTTTAGCTCTAGGATTTGTTGGAAACTATTTTTTCAATTTTGCCTTAAATAATGAAGTTCCTAAAACTCGTGTTAATGGTCAGGATGATGATGGAATAAAAGATCCTAGAAAAGAAATAAATATTAAATGGTTTGAAGATAATAAAAATTCTATTGATATGATATCTGATGTTACAGGACATAAACTGGTTGGATATGAAATAAAAAATGATAAAAGTGATAAGTGGATAATAGTAGTACATGGATTTTCAGAAAGTGCAAAAGGAGTAGCAACTTTTGCTAAAGGTTTTTATGACAGAGGATATAATGTATTTTTACCTGATTTAAATGCACATGGTCAAAGTGAAGGTAAATATTTGACTATGGGAGGTTTTGATGGAAAAGATTTAAAACAATGGGTAGAGTTAATTTCAAAAAAATACAATAATCCAGATATTATGCTTTTTGGTGTTAGTATGGGTGCTGCAACTGTTATGAATAGTTTAGATGAAAATCTACCTTTTAATGTTAAAGGATTTATAGAAGATAGTGGATACTTAAGTTTAAATGAAGAATTTTCAGGACAACTTAAAAAGTTATTTAAATTACCATCATTTCCTATAATACCTGCAGCAAGTGTTGTTACAAAAATAAGGGCAGGCTATTTCTTAGGAGATGTAAATGCAACTAAGGCATTAAAAGAAACAAAACTACCGGCTTTAGTAATGCATGGTGAAGATGATACATTTGTTCCTGTTATTCATGGGCAAAAAATATATGATTTAATTTCTTCGCCTAAAGAATTACATATATTTAAAGGTGCTAAACATGTTAAGGCAGAAAAACTTTATACTGATGAATATTGGGGATATGTAGATAACTTTTTAAATAAATATTTTAAATAATGTTTTGATGTTAAAGAATATGTAGGAGAGTATATATCAAATCGATTAAAATTATGATGAATTTTAATATAATATATGCTCTTCTTTTTATTTGTCTTTATTTTCCCATTATGTTATACTAAAATATATGAAGATTGATGGTGATGTGTATTGAAAAATAAGGTATTTGGAGTAGTTGCAGAATTTAATCCTTTTCATAATGGTCATAAATATCAGGTAGAAAAAATTAGACAATTAGGTGCAGATGTACTAATAGCTGTAGTTAGTGGAGATTTTGTACAAAGGGGAGAGGTTTCTTTGCTTTCAAAATTTGATAAGGCAGAACTTGCTATATTAAATGGATATGATATAGTTGTGGAATTGCCAGCTTACTATGCTATACAAAATGCAGATATATTTTCTGAATTTTCTACCAAAATATTAGAAGTTATGAAAGTTGACTATCAAGTTTTTGGTATAGAAGAAAATGATATATCAGATATTGAAAAAATAATTGAAATACAAAATAAAGAAGAATATATTAATAAACTATTAGAATATCAAAAAGAAGGATATAGCTATATTAAATCACATGAACTAGTTTTAAGTGAGTATAATTTATCTGATAAATATAAATCAAATAATATATTAGCTATTTCATATATTAGAAGTATATTAAGAAATAAGATGAATATGAGATATATAGGTATAAAAAGAAAAAGTGTAGACTATAATAGTGATTATAGTTTAGAAAATATGGCATCTGCATCATACATTAGAAATAATATATATGATGAAAAAATTAAAAAATTTATCCCGAGCAATACTTTTGACATTTTATATAAAAATGTAAATGATATAAAAAGCGCAAATAAAGAGATTTTTAAAATATTCAAGTATATTATCAATGTTAAATCAAAGAAAGAAATAATAAAAGTATATGATTTTAATGATACCATTTATAATAGGGTGATTAGATATATAAATAAATCAAAGGATTTTGATGAGTTTATATCTCAGATTGTAACTCGTAATATCAGTAAAAATAGAGTTAAAAGATTAATTTTAAACGTTTTGCTGGATATATCAAGAGATGATATTTCTATAGATAATAATATAGAATATGTAAGAGTATTAAGTATGAATGAAAAGGGAGCTAAATATATTAAAAGTTTAAATGATGATAAAATTTATGTTAATTGGAAAGACATTGAAAAGAATATACAAGGTAAGAAAATTAAACTTGAAAAAAATTCATTTATTCTTTCTAGTTTACTTTTAAATAAAAATGAAAAATTAAATGTAAAGTATATAAAGTGAGGTAATAAAAGTAAATGTTTAGTATAACACAAATGTATATAGATAAAATAGAAAAATACCCTAAAGAAACTCTTGAAGATTCTTTAAAATTTGTTATGAAAAGTAAAAATAGATTTATATGTGGTAAATATTCACCTGCTGTTTTTGATATACCTTTTTATGAAATAGATTTTAAATCAGATGGTTTAAATCTATATGGTTGGTATCTTCCTGTAAAAGGTGCCCAAAAGACTATGGTAATATCTCATGGGAGAAAAAATAACAGAATATTTACACTTAAATTTCTTCAATTATTTAAGGATATGCAACTTAATGAGAAATATAATATATTTTTACCAGATTTAAGAAATTCTGGTAAATCAGATGAGGCAAGGACTGCTTTTGGCTATTATTTTTCAAGAGATATTAAAAATGCAGTATTAATGTTAAATGAAAAATACGGGACTAAAAATTTTGTGTTATATGGTTTTTCTCAAGGTGGTATGGGATCTGCTATAGTTCCATATATGTATAAAGAAGAATTAAGAAATAAGGAGATAACTATAGAAAAACTAATATTAGATTCGCCAGTATCTAATGTGAAAAAATTACTTGATGAATATTCCACTATAGGTGGGGTAAGACTTCCATATATATTTACAGAATATGTTCAAAAAATATTTAATGGTAGAATTGATAATAAATTATATGATTTAAAACTCTCAAAATTATTAGGTGTAGTTCCTACATTAATATTACAATCAGAAAAAGATGTTGTAACTCCATATAATATGATAAAAGAAGAATATGAAATAATAAAGGAAAAAAGTAAAAATGATAATAATATTATAAAACCTGAATTTAAAGCATTTAGAAAAGGACAGCATGTTAGAATATATTTACAATATAAATGGGAATATACTTCTACCATACAAAATTTTTTGAATTATTAGTAGAATTTGTGGTAAAATGTAGTGTAATACTAGAAAAAATGAAAGGATAAAATATGAGTAAAAAACTAAGTAAAAGTTCATACTGGTTTTATGGTATCGGAGTAGCATATTTTATACTAGACCAGGTATTTAACCAATGGGTTCAGTACTTCTACCTACCACCAGAAAAAGCAATTCAGGATTATGGAATAACATCTTTATTACAACCTAAATATCTTGTTATAGCTTTTATTGTAATGAGACTTGTTGATGCAATAGCAGATCCTGCTGTTGGATATTTATCGGATAATTCTAAATCTAAATTTGGAAGAAGGTCTATATTTATGCTAATAGGTATAATACCTCTAGCAATTTCTATGGTATTGTTCTTTTATCCAATAGGCTCATCACCTATTTTAATAACAGCTTATTTAGCAGTAATAGGAAGTATATATTTTACTGCCTATACTTTAGTAGGAGGTCCATATAATGCTCTTGTTGCTGATTTGGGTTCAAATAAAGAAGAAAGACTAAAATTATCTACAGTACAATCGATATTTAGACTTATTTTTACTGCAATTCCATTAGTATTTAGTACAAAAATATTAACTTGGTTAATAAGTAAAAATGGAAGCTTTAATGAATCTATGAGAATAATGGTTATAGGATTTTCTGTAATAAGTGCAATACTTGTTTTAATTTCTATATTTGGATTAAAAGAATCTCAAATTTCTTCTCTTCCAGAAGAAAAAGAACAAGTTAAATTTATGGATTCGATTGCATTTCTTAAGAAGAAAGAAATAATGCTATATTTCTTAGGATTTTTCTTCTTTTTCTCAGGATTTAATATTATTAGAAACTCTGTAATATTCTATGTTGTACAAGTTTTAGGTAAGACAGAGGGATTTGCTATGATACCAACTGCAATATTATTCTTAATTGCAGCAGTATTTTTCCCAGTTACGCAATATTGGTGTAAAAAATATGATTATAGAACAATAATGCTTTTAGATCTAGTTTTAATTATAGTAGGAACATTAGGTTTAGTATTCTTAGGAAGTAGTAATATGATAATATTTTACTTGATGTTTATAATAATAGGTATAGGAGTAAGTGGATCAGCGTTTATATTCCCACCTGCTATGCTTAGTGAAATATCTAATAATATATCAGAAAAGTATAAAGTTAGAATAGAAGGTATGATGTTTGGTATACAAGGATTATTCTTGAAACTTGCATTGCTTGTTCAACTTGTATCAACTACTTTATTATTAACACTAGGTTCAAAAGTTGGAGGAACTACTACTCTTGGAGTAAATGTTACGTTAATTCTTGCGGTAGTATTCTTAATAATATCGTATATATGTTATTATCTTAAAAAAAATAAAATATAATATTGGAGGCAATTATGGAAATTTTAGAATTAAAAGAAATTTCAAAAAAAATTAGAAGAAATATTGTGGAAATGATATATCACGCAAAATCAGGACATCCAGGAGGATCTTTATCTATAGCAGATATTTTGGCTGTTCTATATTTTGAAGAATTAAATGTAGATCCTAAAAATCCAAGAGATCCTAAAAGAGATAGATTAGTTTTAAGTAAAGGACATGCAGCTCCTGCAGTTTATTCTGTATTGATGGAAAAAGGATATATTGAAAAATCTCTTATTACAGAATTAAGAAAATTTGGGTCACCTTTACAAGGACATCCAGATTTAAAGAAATTACCTGGTATTGATATGTCTACTGGATCTTTAGGTCAAGGTTTATCAGCGGCACAAGGTATGGCAATTTCAGCTAAACTTTCTAATGCTCCATATAGAGTATATGCAATTTTAGGAGATGGAGAATTACAAGAAGGACAAGTTTGGGAAGCGTTTATGTCAGCTGCTCACTTTAATTTAGATAATTTAGTAGCAATAGTTGATTCAAATGATTTACAAATAGATGGAAATGTTTCAAAAGTTATGCCTGTTGAACCTTTAACTGATAAGTTTAAAGCATTTAATTGGCATGTAATAAATATAGACGGACATGATTTTGAACAAATTAGAAAAGCTTTAGAAGAGGCTCGTAATACTAAGGGTAAACCTACAGTAATTATTGCTAAAACTCATAAAGGTAAAGGTGTTTCATTCATGGAAGATAATGGTGGATGGCATGGTAAAGCACCAAGTCTTGAAGAATTTGAAAAAGCTATGGAAGAATTGAAATAGGAGGAGAATTAGAATGAAAGCAACTAGACAAGCATATGGAGAAGCATTAGTTAAATTAGGAAAAGAAAATAAGGATGTAGTTGTATTAGAAGCAGATTTATCAAAATCTACTATGACAACTTTCTTCCAAAAAGAATTCCCTGAAAGACATATAAATGTAGGGATAGCAGAAGCGAATTTAATAGGAACAGCAGCAGGTATGGCAACTACAGGTAAAATACCATTTGCATCAACGTTTGCAATGTTTGCTGCAGGACGTGCATTTGATCAAATTAGAAACTCAGTTGCATATCCAAAATTAAATGTTAAAATATGCCCAACACATGCAGGAATATCACTTGGTGAAGATGGTGGATCACACCAATCAGTAGAAGATATAGCTTTAATGAGAGCTATACCAGGTATGGTTATTTTACAACCAGCAGATGCTACTGAAACTGAAAAGATAATATTTGCTGCTGCTAAATATGAAGGGCCTGTATATGTTAGACTTGGAAGATTACCAGTTGCAGATATATATAACGAGGGATATAATTTTGAAATAGGTAAAGCAAGTACTTTAACAGAAGGTAATGATGTTGCTATAATAGCTACTGGACTTTTAGTTGGTGAGGCATTAAAAGCTGCAGAAACTTTAAAAGAAAAAGGTGTAAATGTTAGAGTAATTAATATGTCAACTATTAAACCACTTGATGAAGAAACTGTCTTAAAAGCAGCTAAAGAATGTAAATTAGTAATAACTAGTGAAGAACATTCAATAATAGGTGGTCTTGGAAGTGCTGTATCTGAGTTCTTATCATCAAATCACCCAGTTAAAGTTATTAGACATGGAATTAATGATGTGTTTGGACAAAGTGCAGATGGAAATGTTATGTTGGATAAATATGGTTTAAGAGCTTCAAGCTTAGTTGAGTTGGTTCTTAAAAATATTTAGTTTGGAGGAATAAATGTTAAAAAGGCTATTTAAAGGGGTTTTTGAAAATATTAAAGCTGAGAAAGGAACTTTCTTTTCTTCTATAGTATCATTTATGTTAATATTTAGTTTAATTAATATATTCGTTTTTGGTGCTATAAATCTTGATTCATATAGATTAAAAGCAGAGCAATCAAATCAAGTAATTGCTTATTTAAAAGATATAACAGAAGAAGAAAAAAGTGGATTACAAACAAAGTTATTAGAAATAAATGGTGTTTCTTCTGTTAGATATATATCAAAAGACGTAGCTTTAAAATCAATAGAAAAAGAATTAAATGTTGATTTAAGCTCAGAAGCTAATCCACTTGAGGATGCATTCTTTATATACCTTAACAAGAATGTTAACGCAGATGATTTACAAAATAAATTAACAGAACTTAATGAAATAGATTCATTAGACTTAAGAGCTAAGGTTATAAACCAAACTGTAGCTTTCAGTAATAATTTAGATTCATTTATTAAATATGCTTGTATTGCATTAGGTGCTTTTGCATTAATAATGTTATACAATATATCAGTAGCTAATGTTAAAACAAGAAAAACTGAAATATATAGAAGTTTAATAAAAGGTGAAAAAAGATTATTTATTAGAACAACTTTCTTTATAGAATCATTGATAGCTATTTTAATATCAGGAGTAGCAAGCTATTATGCATATACTTACATAAGAGAAGGTATAATAGAACTTGTTAAGAATTCTACTTTAGAAAATGTAGTATTTTCAACTATGGATAAAGAAATATATGTTTTATGTATAGTATTAGCATTAACTGTATTACTTTCTCTAATAATTAATTACTTAACTTTAGGGAAATATTTCAAAAAATCATACTATGAAAAACTTTATGAAAATGAGGCTGAAGAGTTAGAAGAAGCATATGAAGATAAAATAGTTGAAGAATCTAAAGAAAAAGAAGCAAAAGCTGAAGAAAAAGTAAATGAAATAGAAAAGTTAAAAGAAATGTTAAAATTAAATGAAGAAAAGTCTGAAGACTTTGAAGATTTAGGAGAGGAGGAGTAGTATGAAGAAAAAGATACTACTTACGCTTAGTATTTTTTCTTTGATAACTCTTTCTAATACAAGTATAGAATCGAATCAAAAAAGAATAACACAGATTGATAAACAAGTTAAGGATAATACTTCTAGGATTAATACAAATAAGAATAAAATAACAACAGCTCAAAAAAGTGAAGCTGATGCTAAAAAAGAAATTGCTAATCTTAATAACTTGATTAATAAATTACAATCTGAATATAATATTATTGAAGGTGAATATATTGAACTACTTAAAAGTATAGGTAAAAGTACTCAAGAAATAAATTCAAGTATACAAAAAATTGAGGAAAGTACTAAAAAAATTAATGTAGGGAAAGAAGAATATAAAAATAAAATTAAAGTTTGGAACAAGGTTTTAAATGCAAAAGTATATCAAAGAAATATAAATACAGCAGAGGAATCTAAGAAACAATCAGATTTAATAAAGATTTTAGGTCAAGAAGATAATAAAATTAAAAGTATTGAAAGTTATAAATCTCAAGTAGAGGTTCATAAGAAAGAAGAAGAAAAACTTAAAGTCAAAAAAGAAACACAGGCCAGAGAAGTTGAAAAGAAAAAGAAAGAGCTTGAAGGTAAAAGAAATGAATTAAGAAATGCTAAAGCTAGTAAAGACCAAGCAGTTAGAAATTTACAAGCTATTCAAAGTAAACTTAAGAGTGAAAATGTTACTATTGAAAAAAATAATGCTAACTTAATTGCAGAAAAGAAAAGATTAAATCAACAAATTAATGCAATTATTGCAGCGGCTAAGAAAAGAGAAGAAGAAGCTCGTAAAAAAGCAGCAGCAGAAGCAGCTAAAAACAAATCTTCAAATAATCAAAATGGTAATGGAAGTAAAACAACAACACCTACAACTCCAGCAGTTGTTGTAGAACAACCAAAAGGTACAGGACACTTTATTATGCCTATAAGTGGAAGCATTGTTGTTGGATATGGACAAGAAAAAACTCCAGGTATTACAAGTAAAGGTATAGAAATTAGAGGAAGTCTTGGTCAAAGTGTTAAAGCTTCTGATTCAGGATTGGTACTTTATTCAGGATCTTTAAAAGGTCTTGGAGCAGTAATTATGATAGATCATGGTAACTTTATTACAGTTTATGGAAATTTATCATCAGTTAAAGTTGCAAATGGAGCAAAAGTAACTAAAGGTCAAGTTATAGGAACTTTAGGAAGAGATAGTGTTACAAAAGAACCTAATTTATACTTTGAGGTAAGAAAAGGTGTAAATTATGTAAACCCAGCAAATTATTTATAATGGAGGATATATTATGAGTTATATGAAAAAATATAATGAATGGTTAACTTATGAAGGATTAGACAATGATTTAAGAAAACAATTGTTAGATATCTCAAGTGATGAAAAAGAGATAGAAGATAGATTCTATCAAGAATTAGAATTTGGTACAGCAGGTTTAAGGGGTAAATTAGGAGCAGGTACTAATAGAATGAACAAATATGTTATAGCTCGTGCTACACAAGCTTTAGCTAATGTTATTAAAAAAGAAGGACAAGAAGCAATGGATAGAGGAGTTGCTTTTGCACACGACTGTAGAATATTTTCACCAGAATTTGCAGAAATTGCAGCACTTGTTATGGCTAGTAATGGTATTCGTGCTTATTTATTTGATAGTTTAAGACCTACACCTGAATTATCTTATACAGTAAGATACTATAAATGTATTTCAGGAATAAATATTACAGCAAGTCACAATCCTAAAGATTATAATGGATATAAGGTTTACTGGGAAGAAGGATCACAAATAAAATCTAATATATCTGATGCTGTATTTGAAGAAATTTCAAAATTAGATATATTTACAAATTATGTTACTTTAACTAAAGAAGAAGCTATTGAAAAAGGTCTTTTAGTTATGATAGGTAAAGAAGTTGACGAAGCATTTTTAGCTGAAGTTATGAATACATCTTTAAGAGGACCAGAAGAATTAGATATGAGTATTAAATTAGTATATACTCCATTAAATGGTGCTGGTAATGTACCAGTAAGAACTGTACTTGAAAGAAAAGGGTATAAAAATGTGTATGTTGTAAAAGAACAAGAAGCTCCAGATGGAACTTTCCCAACACTTGTATATCCTAATCCAGAAGATTTAAAAGCATTTGAATATTCTGAAAAATTAGCATATGAAAAAGATGCTGATATATTAATAGCTACAGATCCTGACTGTGATAGACTAGCAGTTGAAGTTATGCATAAAGGAAAGATAGTTCCTTTAAATGGTAACCAAACAGGAGTTTTATTAATTAACTATATAGTTTCTACTATGAAAGAAAAAAATATATTCCCAAGTAATCCAGTTATAGTTAAATCTATAGTTACAGGAGAAATGGGACAAGCAGTAGCAGAAAGTTATGGAATTGAAGTTATGAGTGTTTTAACTGGATTTAAAAACATTTGTGCTATAGCTAATATGTATGAAGAAAGTAAAGAAAAAAACTATATTTTTGGATATGAAGAAAGTATAGGATATAATATAGGGACTTTTGTAAGAGATAAAGATGGAGTAAGTTCTGCACTTATGCTTACAGAAATGGCTGGATATTATAAAAAACAAGGAAAAACTTTAATAGATGTATTAGAAGAATTATTTAAACAATTTGGATACTATAAAGAAAAAGGTATTTCAGTAGTATTAGAAGGTATGGAAGGTCAACAAAGAATTAAGAGAATGATGGTTGAATTTAGAAATATCTTCCCAAGAGAAATAAATGGAACTAAGGTTAAAACAGTAACAGATTATAAAGTACAAGAAGTTTTAGATGTAGAAACTGGAGTTAAATCTAAGATAGATGTTGAAGCTACAGATGCGGTTAAAGTTTCTTATGAAGATGGAAGTTGGTATACATTAAGACCTTCAGGAACTGAGCCTAAAATTAAACTTTACATTTATGTTAAAGATGAAGTAGAAGCTAGATCTAAAGAAAAATTAGAAGTATTTGAAAAACAAGTATTAGAAGTTTTATATAGTATAAAATAAGTTAAAGCATCACGAAAGTGGTGCTTTTTCTATAATTTTAAAAAAATAACAAAAAAAGAAGAAAAAAATCTTGACTTAAATACCCATATTTGTTATAATAATCTTGTTGTCAATGTGCCTAGGTAGCTCAGTTGGCTAGAGCATGCGGTTCATACCCGCAGGGTCGAAGGTTCGAATCCTTTCTTAGGCACCATTCATTTTCTAAAAAAATGCTTGACAAAAAAATCAAAATGATATATAATAAATATTGTCTTGAAGGAAAGTAGTTGATGTTTTAAAATAAAAAACAAAAAAATACTTGACAAATAAAATAGAATATGATAATATAATTAATGTCTCTATGAGATATGCCTTGGTGGTGAAATGGTAGACACACAGGACTTAAAATCCTGTGGGGGCAACCCCGTGCCGGTTCGAGTCCGGCCCGAGGCACCATTTATCGCGGAGTAGAGCAGTCTGGCAGCTCGTCGGGCTCATAACCCGAAGGTCGTTGGTTCAAATCCAGCCTCCGCAACCAAAAAGATTAATTACCAATATGCGGGAATAACTCAGTTGGTAGAGTGTCAGCCTTCCAAGCTGAATGTCGCGAGTTCGAGCCTCGTTTCCCGCTCCAGTGTGAGTCATTAGCTCAGTCGGTAGAGCACTTGACTTTTAATCAAGGTGTCACTGGTTCGATTCCAGTATGACTCACCATTTAATTTTTTTGTAGAAACAGAAGATGGTCGTATATATGTGCCTGTAGCTCAGTAGGATAGAGCAACAGCCTTCTAAGCTGTGGGCCAGGAGTTCGAATCTCTTCAGGCACGCCATTTATGGATCCATAGCTCAGTTGGTTAGAGCACACGGCTCATAACCGTGTGGTCGCTGGTTCAAGTCCAGCTGGATCCACCATTTTATTTATGGGCCCTTCGTCTAGTGGTCAGGACATTAGGTTTTCATCCTAAAAACAGGAGTTCGATTCTCCTAGGGCCTACCATTTTTTTTTAAAAACAAAATATTCATTTGGGTGGATGTCCGAATGGCTAAGGGACCGGTCTTGAAAACCGGCGAAAGCGCAAGCTGTCAGAGTTCGAATCTCTGTCCACCCGCCATGCCCAGATAGCTCAGTCGGTAGAGCAAGGGACTGAAAATCCCTGTGTCCGTGGTTCGATTCCGCGTCTGGGCACCATTTTTTTTATATATAGAAAATTAAATAATGATATATTAAGTGTGTGATTCTTTTAGAGTCTCACACTTTTACTTTAAGAGAGGAATTTATGAAAGGTATATTTAAGTTTAGTATATTTATGATTGTTGTTCTTTCAATATTAAGCTGTGCAGGTAATTATTTTTATAATTATGCAATTAATAAAGATGGTTTAAAAACAGAAGCTGTTAAAATATTTGCTGAAAAAAATAAAAATGATATGAATTTACAAAAAAATAAAGTATGGTTTGATAAAAATAAAAAGGATGTTGAGATTATATCCAAAGCTACAGGTTTAAAGTTAAAAGGGTATGAATTTATAAATCCTAGATCTAAAAAATGGGTTATAGTTGTACATGGATTTGCAAGTGAAGCAAGAGGTATAGTTGACCATATTATAGAGTTTTATAGAAGAGGATACAACATATTTGCTCCAGATTTAATGGCTCATGGTGAAAGTGAAGGAAATTATGTTGGTATGGCAGGTTATGATTCTAAAGATTTAAGGCAATGGATAGGATATATATCAGAGGAATATAATAATCCTGATATACTATTAGTTGGTCAAAGTATGGGAGCTGCAACGATTATGAATACTATTGATGAAAATTTACCTGATAACGTTAAGGCATTTATAGAAGATAGTGGATATATTAAACTTGAGGAAGAATATACATATCAATTAAAGAAAATGTTTAAGTTACCATATTTCCCTATAATACCTTCAGCTAATTTTGTTACAAAATTACGTGCTGGTTATTCATTTGGTGAAGTAGATGCAACTGATGCATTAAAAAACACAAAACTTCCTGCTATGATTATGCATGGAGGTAGTGATGATTTTGTCCCAACAAGTAATGCTCATATAGCGTATGAGTTATTAACATCACCAAAAGAAATACATATATTTGAAGGTAGAGGTCATTGTGAAGCTGCAGGTAAAGATTACACAGAATATTGGGGTTATATAGATAAATTTTTAAATAAATATTTTAAATAGAAAAGACGCATATTGAAGTATATATCGATATGCGTCTTTATTGCTATACTAAACTATATTCTATTCCTTTATCAGATAGGTTATCAAGTACTGCAGTTAAATGAGAACTATCAACACATTCAATTACTAATTCTAGTAATTGTTCATTAGTTTTTAAGTTGTGAGAATATCTAGTTTGATTTAAGTAAAGTATATTTGCCTTATTTTCAGAAACTATGTTTGTTATTTTTGAAAGTTCTCCTACATTATCTTTTAATAGTATATGTAATTTTGCTCTTTTCTTTTGTATGATTTGAGCTCTATTTACTATTTTCTCAATGTTTGTTATATCTATATTACCTCCAGATATAACTACAGCTATATTTTTACCTTCTACATTACCTATTTTATTAAATAATAATGCAGCAAGTGCTGTAGCTCCTGCTCCTTCAGCAACAACTTTAGATTTTTCAAGTAAGAATAAAATTGCTTGTGAAATTTCATCTTCATTAACTAATACTACATCATCTACATATTTTTTGAATATATCAAAAGGTCTATCTCCGACACGTCCAACAGCTATTCCATCAGCTATAGTTTGAGGACCTGTAACAAGTAATGGAGCATCAGATTCTAGTGCTTTTTTCATAGAAGGGATATTTTCTGCTTCAACCCCTATAATTTGAATATTAGGATTACTTTCTTTTAAAGCAACAGCAATTCCAGCCATAAGTCCTCCACCACCAACAGGACATAATAATATATCTACATCTTTAAAGTCTTCATAAACTTCTAAACCTAAAGTACCTTGTCCAGCTATGATGATATCATCATCAAAAGCATGTAAAAATACAGCGTTAGTTTCTTTTTGTAATTTAACTGCATGTAGATAGGCGTCATTAAAAGTATCACCTTCTAAAACAACATTAGCACCATAACTTTGTGTTGCTATAATTTTTGAAATAGGTGCAAATTTTGGCATTACTATTGTAGCTTTTATTCCTTCTTGTTGTGCACCTAGTGCAACACCTTGAGCATGGTTACCGGCAGAAGATGCTATTACTCCACGATTTTTTTCTTCTTCAGTTAAGTATTGTATTTTATTAAGTGCACCACGTACTTTAAATGAACCTGTTTTTTGTAAATTTTCTAGTTTTAATTTTACATTAGCCTTTGTTAATTGATTTAATAGGGGACATTCAATTAATGGAGTTCTTTTAATCGAATCTTTAATATTTTCTTGTGCTATTTGTATATCTTTTAAAGTTATCATAATTACCATCCTTTATTAAGTGTTATTCTATATTCAAATACATTATCCTTTATATTAGATATAGTATATTCTATTACTTTTTCTTTTTCAAAAGTTGTTCTAATTATTTGCATCCCTATAGTTTTTTTATCTAAATTTAAATTAAAAAGTTCTTGTTTATCAGAAATCATTATTGGTTTTAATGTTTCTGTTGCTTTTGAAAAAACTACATTAAATTCATTTTCAAAAATATTATACATAGATTTAAAATTTAAATCTAGAGGATTAAAATTTTGAAATCTATTTAAAGGTAAATAGGTTCTTTCGAAAATTATAGGAATATTATCCATTAATCTAAGTCTTTCAAAATATATTAATTTTGAATTTATAGGTATTTTGAATATTTCTGATAATTCAACAGTTGCATTTTCTATGCTGTGCTTTATTATCTTAGAGCTAGGTATTTTTCCTGAAGCCTTAATATTTTCATAAAAACTATAAAAGGTATCTAAATTTTGATTCATTTTAATTGTTGAAACAAAGTTACCTTTTCCATGAATTTTAAAAATATATCCTTCTTTTTCAAGTAAGTTAAACATATGCCTTATAGTATTCCTACTGACATTGTACTTTATTGATAAATTTCTTTCAGAGTCTAGTTTTTCTCCTGGTTTTAACTCTTTGTTTAATATTTTATCTTTAAATTCTGTATAGATATTATAGTAAATATGTTCATTTTTTTTCAAGAAATGCACCTCCTAATACAAATAGTATACCATAAATAGAAAGAAAAGTTCATAAAAAATTAAAAATTGGATAACATTTAATCATAAATACAATTTATGATATGTATATAATAAATATATTTTACAAAAATACCTATTTGTTATATAATGTTAATTAATGTGAAAAATAAGAAAATTATAAGAAAGGAGAGTATGATAATATCATACTTAATTTATGAAAGAAAAATTATTAATAGCTTCTTTAATAGTAGCTTCAAGCGCTTCTTTTGCATTAGAAGGTAATTTGAAAGTTGGTGGAGATTTAGATGTTAAGTTTAAATCTTATGAAGATGATGAAACAACAAGTGATTTAAATGAAAAAAGATTTGATTATAGTGAAACAGGATACAATTTAGAATTAGCTAATCTTAATTTATCAGAAAAAGATTATGGAATTAAGTTTGGAACTGTTTTAAAATCAAGTAGAAAAAATATTTTGATTGATGATTGGTCAAATGAACAATATAACAAGTTGGAAAGTAGAAAAAGTAAAAATCATGATGTTCAAGGTAAGTTATTTGTAAATTGGGAAAATCCTAATAAAGAGAGTAAATTATCTGGTAAAGCAGGGTTTGAATATTATTTAGATAACTATTTTAGAAAAATGGCTAGAGATAAGAATAATATTGTTGCTGAAAAAACATATGATTATGAATATATAGAAGATAAAGATCATAAATATTTAGGTGGAGATGTTAAGTTAAATGCAGGTGTAAGTTTTAAACCTATAAATAATTTAACATTAAGTAATGATACAGAATACTATGCTAATCGTGTTGTTGATTATTCAAAAGGATATCCATACTTTAAGACAGTTTCTAAATTGAGTTATGATATTACAGATAAATCAAAATTAGAATTTAATCATGATTTTAATTTTAATTTAAGATCTTTAGCACAAGCCTATGTTGAAGGAAAAGAAAATGAAGATAATGAAGAATATTTATTCTTAGATAATTTTGTTAGAAGATACAAACAAAAAGCATATGCTAAATATACTTTAAACACAGAAAAAAGTAGTGATTTAAAAGATAACTATGAAATAAGTGCTAATTTTAAAGATGATGGTTTCTATATCGGAGGACCAAGATACTTAGATACAAGACAAATAGAAAATCATAGATTAGAATTAAATTTAAAAGGAAGTGCAAATAATCAATTTTTAGTTAAGGGATATAAACTTAATTTAAAAAATGAACTTGCTTTAGAAAATAAGGCAGAAAGTGCACATTATGTGAGAAATAATCAAAATGTATTATGGGCTGCTATAGTTCCAACATACACTTTAGGGTTAGGAACAGAATTAAATTTAGGAGACTTTAAAATAAGTCCTGAATTTAAAGCTAACACTAAATTAGTTTTCCCTTTATACAAAAATATATTTAGAATGGATTATTTCGTAAATAGATATACATTTGATTTAAATACAAAGGTAGAATACAACAAAAATAATTTAGAAGCTAAATTTGAAGTTAATAATAATACAGAGTTATCATTATTGACAGATGTAGTTTCAAAAATAACAGGAAAATTTGAACAAAAATTAGATAGTAAATATAAATATGATGAAAAATTAAACTTAACATTAGTTGGAGGAAATACAGTAGAAATTTCAACCGTTAATGACGTTCAAAGTAGAATATATTTAGATACTTTAAAAGGTAAATATAATCTTAAAGGTGGATTAGACTATACTTTATTACAAGAAAAGGACAATAAATTAACTTTAAGTTCACATTTAGGTTTAAATAATGAATATGAGTTTGGTTATTTATTAGATGGAGGACGTGTTCCATATATACCACCTAAGGCAAAACCAGAACAACCGGAACAGCCTAATATTATAGATAAACCAGAAATTCATTATCCTGCAGAAAATCCTAAACCGACTACACCAAGTAGGAATTCACTTGAAAATTCAAGTACTACAGATTTAAATGGGCATAATGTGTTTAAGGATTATGATATTAAGATGCTAGATCCAACTAAGAGAAACTTTACTAATGAAGCTAAATTATTATTAACAGTTCAAAGATATGCATTTGATGCTGAATTAAAACATACTAATAAGATAAATAAAATAGATTTAGAAAATTCTATAAAATTAGATACAGAATTAGATTTAATAGGTCTTGTAAAAGAGAAAAAAGCAAAACTTAGAAATTCAGAAGAAGATGATATTGAAAAGAGAATAGATTTAATAACTTCAGAACCTGGAGATATTAAGTACAATATAGGTGGAAAGGTAATAATTACACCTAATACAAGTTTACAATATAATTTTAATGATAATTTATCAGTAAAAGGTAAAGTAGAATTACCTATAGAATTTTCAAAATTAGTTTTAAATAAAATAACAGATAAAAATAGAACAGATAAAGATACTTATGGTCCTCAAGATAGAGAGTTTAAATTAAGAAAAATAACTCCAAAATTAGGATTTGAATTAAACTATAAATGGTAGGTGAAAAAGGAATGAAATTTAAAAATATAGCTCAAGTTGTTTTTGGTTTAGTTGCATTAACAAGTTGTTCAAGTGTTTCAAATAAAACTAATAATACAGTTGAAGTAGGTGCTGGAAATCCAAGACCTACAGTAGTATTCTATAAATCAGAAGATACAACACTTCCTGATTATACTGAAAATTATGGAAGTGAACATTTTGATATAAGAGGAGATTACTTATACAAAGGGGAACAATTAGATAATCAGTATATTGATAGTGAAACAATACAGTATAGAACACGTGTTTCAAATGATATCATAATCTTAAAAGAAACAGATACAGATTATTCTAAATATCCTGATGCATCTGATGATAAATATGAAGTTACAATAAGTAAAATAAAGAACCCTAAATATAATGGGACAGATACTAGTATTCCTAAAGAAATTAATCAAAAAACTATAGTTGATAAAAGCAAGAAATTTGTTTATGTAACTTTAAGAAGTACTGATACTGGAGAAGAAAGAACTGTAAAAATTAATAAATCAATTAAAGAAATAGATCCGGTTGAAGTTGTAAAAAAATATTATCCTGATGTTGCAAGATATAAAGATCTTAAAAATGGGTTGGATAATAAAAGAATTTCTTTAGATGTTGCAGCTCCTGATATAAGTAGAGTTAAATTAGAAAAAAATGATAAAAGTATCTATAAATATGAAGATTTAGATGATATGGTAGGAGAATTTGAAGTAGATGTAAGAGTTAGAGTTAATGGATTTACTTCAGAAAGAGATAGATTTATAAAGAAAAAGGTAGTATTTGGAGATAAAATAGAAGACTACAATGGTAAATATAATGAGCTATTATCAGATTTATCTAAACAATCATTAAGATTTAGTCGTGATGGAAGTGAAGTTTTAGGTGGTTTTGATGAATATAAAGTATCAAGATTATTAAGTGAAACTCAAGCGGCAAAAGAAAAAGATAAAAATGATAATCATTTATTTGATGAATCTAAAAAGAATAATGAAGGATTACGTTTTGTTACAAGAATTTTAGATGAATCTAAAGATACACCTACAGTAGGTAAACATAAGGTAGTAAGAGAAATAATAAAAGATGGTAAAGTTATTTATTCTAAAAAAGATGAAGCTTTTGTTGGATTTAATGGACCTACAGTTTTAGTTACAGATAACTCATTCTTTGATTTATCACCTGAAATAGAAAAAAGAACTTATAGACAAACACCATATTATACAGATCCTAAATTTGATTACCAAGATATGGCTAAAAATGAGGAAGAGTATAAGAAGAAATTATCTGCTATAGAAAGAACACATGGAGCTACTGTTATAGGTTCTATGATAGATGAATTAAGTTATTCTGGTTCATATTTCTGGCGTGCTAACCAAATTGCAGCTATAGGTCTTGAAGGAAATAAACCTTTAAGTGATAAAAATAGAATATCTGATAAAAGATTAAATGATTTAATCGATACTTTAATGACTAGTATAGTTGAAGCTAACCCTGATAAGGTTCAGTTCCAAGTTATACAAAATGATATTAATAAAATGAGAAAACAATACTTACAACCAGCTATAGAAGGTAAGTATAAGCCTATAGGTGGTACTGAGGTTACTTTAACAGATGATCAAAAAAGTGAATACTTGAAAAAATATTATGATTTCATACGTGAAAAAGGTATGGAAATGAGAGGTATAACTGAGGAAGATAAGATCCCTTATACTGACATTAATTTCCATGTAGTTTCTATAGGGATGAAAGATGGAAGAAGTGTAAATCCTACTAAAGTAGGGAATTACCTACCTAAAATATTAGATGAAAATAAGAATATTAAATTAGTTAATATGTCTTATGGAGCAGACCATAACTTTAATGAATTTGCTGCTCTTGAAGCTATGAGTGATGATGAAAAACAAAAAGCTACAAATTACTATAATGAAAATCCTTTATATAGATTTATGATACAGGCTTGGTTAAAATCTGAAAAAGAAACTTTAAATGAAAATATTTCAAAAGGTCAAGGAGAATATTTTAACGCTTTAGATCTTTATGATTACTTTAAGTCTAAAGATAAAATAAATAAAAATGATTTTGATAAATTAGTTAAATTTAGAAAAAATATATTAGAACAAGCTATATCAAATGCTAAAGAATTTTCAGCTGCAAATCATGATGTCTTAATGATAAGATCAATGGGTAATACATATAATGCAGCTAAAGTAGATTTAACTTCATTTGATGCAAAAGGTAAGAAAAACTTATTCTTAGATCCTAATTTAAAATATAATAATAATTTAGGAAGTGTACCTAGTATGATAAATTACTTAGGTCAAAAAGAAGCTCAAGCTGAAGGTAAAGACTATAAATATGATTATTCATATAGAAAAAATCTGTTAGAAGTAGTAGGTGTTGCAAGTAAGTTAAGTCCTTATGGATCAAGTTCTAAAGATAATTTCTTAAATTATGGAATAGGTTCAGTAGGTGTTAAATTTATTAAAGAGAAAAAAATTACAACAGGTATGTATGATTATTACATTTCACTTGTTAAAGAATTAAATAATATTAGAAGACATCCTGAACAATATACAAGAGAATATGAAAGAGAAATAGAAAATCAAATTATCTATGTTGAAAATTACTCTTCAAAAAATGGACATAAAGATACAATATTCTCACTTACAAGAGCTGGAGAATCTAAATTATGGGCTATAGCTGCTGAAGGTGAGTATGTATATGTTACTAAAATAGATAATAAAGGTAAAACTATAGAAAAACCAGAAGATGGTTTAAATGTAGAATTTGGTTCAAGTTTTGCTGCTCCACGTGTTACTGCAGTTGGGGCTAAAGTTCAACAATTATTCCCTTGGATGAGTGCTCATCAAATTAAACAAACACTATTAACTACAGCAAAGGATGATTTTGCTGTATTACAAGGTGAAAATGGTAAGAGATTACTTCAAGGTATATATGGAGTTGATGAAAATATAGGTTGGGGATTACTTGATAAAGAAAAGGCATATAAAGGGCCTGCAAGATTTGTAAAAGCATTGACTCATGAAGTTGGAGCAGAAAACTTTATAGCTGATGTTAAATCAGGAGTATATAACTTTGAAAATGATATAGAAGGATCATTTGATGTTCTTCAACATATGATTTCTAGAAATAAAATTGGGGATAAAGATGTTGAAGAAATAGAAAAAATAGGTAAAGAGCAAGGAGAAGAGGCTGCTCGTAATAAATATCAAGATAAAATAGTTGAGTATTTACAATCTTTACCATTTGAAGAAAGAGAATTATTCTTAGATGCTGGTCTTGTTAAAAAAGGTAAGGGTACATTAATGCTATCTGGAAATAATACATATAAAGGAGATACAGTAGTACAAGAAGGAACTCTTATTGTAAGAGGAGGATCTCAATCTAATCATTATGTAGAACAAGGTGCTAAATTAAAATTAGATATTAACCATACTTACATAAAAGATAAAGAAAAAGTAAAAGATCTTAAGTCTATATTTGGAACATTAGTAAATAAAGGAGAAGTTTATTCTTACTCTGATAGTGATGCAGTATCTAAATATGTACCATATAGAGGATCTAAAACATATGTTACTCCAGAATCTAATTTCTCAGCAGCAGCGCTTGACTTAACATATACAGATGACTTTAATATAGAACTTATTAAAAGTAGAGGGGTAAGTAATATTGTAAGTAGATTTACTCAAAGAAAATCAAAACCATTATTTGAAGCAAAAACTACTAGAGAAATGATAGAAGGAAGAGTTAAACTTGGTACTTTCCCTATAAGTGAAAAATTAAGTCTTGCAATGGAATATAAAGATAATAAACTTACGGCGTCATTACTTCTTGGAGGATTCTCAAAACCTGCAGAAGATAAAAGACCTGGTGGAGATAAACCTCCATTCTTAGATGAATTAAATAAAAAATTAGAAGAGTTAGGATTAGCTGAAAAAGCTGAAGAAGGTGCAGCAGATGGAAGTAAACCAAAACCTGGAACACATTCACTTGAAAAAATAAGTGATGCACTAGATACTATACTTTATGCAAATGTTCAAGATGCTAAGAAAATAAATGGAGAAGCTCTTGCTGATTCATTATTATCAGCTTATACTGTTTCTAGTCTTAAATTAGATGAAAATAATAAACTATTAAATCAAAATTTAGGTAATAAAAAATTAACTGTTATTGCAAATAATTTAAATGAATTTAATATAACTAAAGATAGTGTAGGTAAATTTGATATTAATACAAGAGTAAATGGAGTAAATGTAGGACTAGGTTATAGAAATGATGATACTAAAGTATTTGCTACAGCTGAATATATAAATGGTGATGTAAGTCAAGATGATATTGCATCAACAAAATATAACGCACTAGGTGCAAATTTACTTGGAAGATATAGTAAAAATAATGTTGAATTAGATGGTATAATATCTACAAGTGTTATGTTTAAAAATGTTGTTAAAGACTTTATGTTTGAAACAAGAACAGAACATACACAAAATCAATTTACTTTATCTACACATTTAAATGGTGGTTATAGATTTAATATAAATGATAAAGGAAGTATTAAACCATATGTAGGATTAGATCTATATACATTTATATTTGGTAAATATAACGAAGAAAAATACAATGCAGAAACTAAGAAGATGGAAAATGAATCTTTATTAGGTCTTAAATACAATACTCAAGCAAATGTTAAAGTTTCAGCAAGATTAGGACTTGATGCAACATATAAAATAAATGATATGTTTGGTTTAAACTTTGATGCTTCATATACAAAATGGTTAACAGATCCTACATTAAAATTAAAAGTTGAATCTGCTGAATTTGAAGAAATTAAAAATGAAGTAGAATCTATAAAACTTTCTGATAATGACTTTAGATTTGGAGTAGGATTAAATATTAACCCTACAAATAATTTAACTTTAAGAGTAAATTATGGTAATAAAAATTTAACAACACAAAAATTAGCACTAGGATTAAATTATCAATTTTAATGGTTTTATCAAGAATTATATATTCCAACAATCAAGGGATAACCAAAACACTTTAAAATAGCATATTACAATACATTTTATAATAAAACATATATAAAAGATTATAAAAATAGTATTATAAATTTAGAAACTCAAACACTAGAGGGAGTTTGGAATAAAGATTTTAAATATATACTGAATTAATTAACATCTAACTTTATTAGATTTGAATTAGAAGAGTTTGTAGAATTTAAATAGACATATACTAAAGAATTTTATAGAAGTATGAAGCAGTATAGAAACACTGGTTTCTGGTATGTTGATATAGAAGAATTTAGAAGATTGTTAGACATACCAGAAAAATACATAATAAGTAAAATAGATGAAAAAGTTTTAAAACCTATCAAAGAAGAACTTAAAGAGTATAATCTTAAAGTTGAAAAGAAATATAAATCTAGTGGTGCTAGGCCTAAAGTAGTAGGGTTTAAGTTTAGATTTGATAAAGAGAAAGCCAAAAAGTATTTGATAGAAATAAGGTTGAAGAGTTTATAACTAAAGATAACTTAGAACAATATATAGATTTAGAGTTTAAACTTAATTATAATAATGAAATTTATACTTGTACAATTAATAACATTAATCTAACTGAAGATAATAAAATTAAAATAACTTACGTAGATAATTTATACTGTTATGGTAGAAAAACTTTTACAATCAATGAATTTAAACGGTTGGTTAAATATAAAGAAATTTAAAAAGGAAGAGTAATTCTTCCTTTTTATTATCTAACATCTATTTTTTTATAAATTTTTAAACTTAAATAAGCAATAGTTATAGTTGAAATTATAGAAAAAATAAAATTAAATTGATTATTATTAATTTTAAAAAGATAACTTAATATATTGATAACAGCTATAGGAAAATGAATAATACAAAAAATTACGATTAATAAATATATTATTTTATTTTTCAATATTGACATATTTTTTGCTCTTTTCATTACCATTAATACCAAGTAGCTCGTTTTGTTTATTTTTGTCTTTTATAATTTCACCTAATCTATCTGACTCTTTTTTAAATTCATCTTTTTTCTTTAATTCTTGGATATTTTTAGGAGCATCTACACTCCATTTAGTATAATCATCTCCTGTAATATATGTTAATCCTGCTTCGAGTGCACTTCCAAAATTATCACCAGCTACAGTACCAGCTATAAATCCAGTACCTATTCCAATTAATCCACCACTAGAACCACCAATAACCCCAACAACAGCCCCTATTATAGCGGCACCCGTTCTAATTCTACCTTGAGGGTCTTCATCATCAAATTTAAAATCTGGTTTTAATGGTTGATCTTCTGGCAACTTAGGTGTATTAATATTTACTGGTTTAATTTCTGGAGTTTCTTCATTTACATTAGCAAAACTAAAAACAGGTGTTGCTACAATAAGTCCTAGTAATATTAATTTTTTAAAATTTTCCATTTTAATCATCTCTTTTCTTTAATTTATAAATTTGTTCCGGAACTTATTATACTTAGTATACACTTAGAAAAATTATAAGTCAAATATATGTTTTTAATATTAAGCATCAATTTTATATATACTTTAAATTGTCAATTAAAAATGAAAATGCTTCAAAAAAACCTAAATTAAAATAGTAAGTGTCACAAAATTAGTTGAAAAAAATAGGATATACAGTACAATCTTAAATGCTCAAATATAAAGAAAGGAACCGTATATCCATGATTAATAATAACACAAATTTAAATTAAAATAAAGTAAAGAAATATACTCACTTAAAATATGAATATAGAGTAATTATTGAACACATTTTAAAAGAAAATAAAGTTAATGTATTAAACAAACTTTTTGGTAAAAAGAAAAAAACTTTTAAGTATTTAGCAAAAACTTTAAATAAGTCTGAAAGAACTATTAGAAGAGAAATTAAATGTGCTACCATACATAAACAAGACTCAATGCTTAATTTAGTATCTGTTTACTCTAGCCAGTATTCTAATGTTCAATATATAAAAAATATAACTAATAAAGAAATTAGAACAAAATAGATCCTAATCCTAAATTAGCTAAAAGGAAATTTTACGTTAATTTTTCTTTGCAAACTCTATACAATTACATAAATAAAAATATTTTTGAATTTATGGGTTATAAAAAAGAGAATAATAAAATAATATATAAAAGCAAAAAAGAAAAAGTTCATAATAAAAAAGTTGAAAAATTAGGTGGAGTAAGTATAAAAGAAAGACCTCTAGAAATTAACAAAAGAGAAGAACTTGGACATTGGGAAATTGATTCTGTTATAGCTACTAGAGTTGGTGCTAATAAATCTATTTTAACACTTACTGAAAGAGTTTCTAGATTAAATATTGTTAGAATTATTAATTCAAAAACTAATGAAAATGTAGTCAAAGAATTAAAGAAAATTATAAAGTCTAAAAAATATCTTATTAAATCTATTACTTCTGATAATGGAACTGAATTTGCTAACGTTAAAGAAATTGCTAAGTTAGGTGTTATTTGGTATTTTGCTCATCCTTATTGTTCTAATGAAAGAGGTAGTAATGAGGCTAATAACAAATTTGTAAGAAGATTTTTACCTAAAGGGGTATCTATGGATAATATAACAAAAAAAGAAGTTAAAGAAATTCAAAATTTTATGAATAACTATCCAAGAAAAATTTTTAATTCTTCAACTTCTCAAAACATTTATGATAGTGCTTTAAATCTAATTTAAATTAATTTTGTGACACTTATTATTTTAATTTAGGAATATACAATATCAAGAAAAAATGCTTGACAATAGGCTAGAAATTGTATATACTAATATAGTAAAAATTCCTTTCCCACAAAGGAACCGTTATTCACATAACAATAATAGGAGGAAAATAAGTGAATAAAGATACAAAAATGTTAAAAAAAGAAGAAGTAGTAAGAAATTGGCATTTAGTTGATGCTGAAGGATTAGTACTTGGAAAAGTAGCAGTAGAAATTGCTAAAAAATTAATGGGTAAAGATAAAGTAAATTATACACCTCACGTTGATGGTGGAGATTACGTTGTTGTAGTAAATGCTGAAAAAATTGCTGTAACAGGTAAAAAATTAACAGATAAAAAATACTACAGACATAGTGGATTCCCTGGTGGATTAAAAACTAGAAATTTAGAAGAAATGCTTGCTAAAAAACCAACTGATGTTTTAAGAAAAGCTGTTGAAAGAATGCTTCCAAAAAACAAATTAGGAAGACAAATGATTAATAGATTAAAACTAAATGTAGGACCAACTCATTCAAATGAAGCTCAAAAACCTACAAAGTTGGAAATATAGGAGGTAGTTAGATGAGTTTAAGATATTTAGGAACAGGTAGAAGAAAAACTTCAGTAGCAAGAGTTATATTAGTACCAGGAGAAACAGGAATAGTAATCAATGGAAAAGATATGAGAGAATTCTTTACAGGAAGAGAAATTTTAGCTAAAATAGTTGAACAACCATTAGAATTAACATCTACATTAAATAAATTTGGTGTAAGAGTTAATGTACACGGTGGTGGAAATACTGGACAAGCAGGAGCAATCAGATTAGGTATTGCTAGAGCATTAGTTTTAAATGATGAATCATTAAAACCTGCTTTAAGAGAAGCTGGATTCTTAACAAGAGATTCACGTATGGTTGAAAGAAAGAAATACGGGAAGAAAAAAGCAAGAAGAAGCCCACAATTCTCAAAAAGATAATATTTATGAAATATTTGAAATATATAATCGCACAACAATATTGTGCGATTTTTATATATAAGGTAAATGTATTAGGAGATGAAGATTATGAAACTTACAGAACTGGAAGATATATACCTGGTATGATGAGAACATTATTATCATTTGTAGATAAATTAATTTCTTCTTTATCAACAACAATAATAGGACTTGTAGTAGAATTTATAGGACATACTAATGGATTCCCTCAAATATGAGATCCTAATACTCCACAATTATTCTATGCAGTAATATTCTTATTCTGTGGACTTCCAATACTTGGATGGATAGTATCAGTTATATTATTAAGATATTATCCATTAACTGCAGAAAAAATGGAAGAAATACAAAAACATATTTCAGATTTAAAGAAATAAAATATTTAATATATATTAAAGGTTGAGAATTTATTTTTCAGCCTTTTTTATTTATAATAATAATTCAATAAAAATATGTACAAAATTATTTTTGATATTTTTTTACTTTGCCTATTGACATATTAGATATTTGGGGTATACTTTTATTGGAATTAGTAAAACGGTTTCTAAAAGGAAGAGTTATGAAGAAAATTAACAAAATGGAGAGAGAATTTTATTAGTATATATACTAATACTCTCTCTGATTACGTTTATTTTGTACTTTAAATGTTGAAATTAAATATTAAAAGTACAAAAAAAATATCACGTTTTTAGAAAACGGTACACATAAAAAATTATTAACGCTTCCAATTAAAATTTTATTCATTCATTTTATTTAAAGAGGCTATTAACTATGAAAAAAAATAATGTTATATTAATTATTGCAGATGATTTAGGGGAATGGGCATTAGGTTGTTATGGTAATAAAGATGCCATTACACCTAATATAGATAGATTAGCAAAAAATGGGAAAATATTTGAAAATTTCTTTTGTGTATCTCCTGTATGTTCTCCAGCACGTGCTTCTATATTTACAGGAAGAATACCTTCACAACACGGTATACATGATTGGCTTGATGAATGGGAGAATGGAACAACAACAGAAGATTATTTACAAGGACAATCAACATTTGTAGATATTTTATCAAAAAATAAATATATTTGTTGTATGAGTGGTAAGTGGCATATGGGACTTGCAGATACACCTCAAAAAGGATTTGAACATTGGTATTCTCATCAAAAGGGAGGAGGTCCTTATTATGGAGCTCCTATGTATAAAGATGGAGAGTTAATTTATGAAGAAGAGTATATAACTGATAAAATAACTGATTATGCAATAGAATTTTTAAATAAAACATATGAAGATGAAAATTCTTTCTTCTTAAGTATTAACTATACAGCTCCACATTCACCATGGGATAGTAGAAATCATCAAAAAGAATTTCTAAAATTATATGATGGTTGTAAATTTGAATCGTGTCCAAGAGAACCGTATCATCCTTGGAAAATTTCAGAAACTTTTGAAGGTAGTGAAGAAGAAAGAATAAATATTTTAAAAGGATATTTTGCAGCACTGACTTCAATGGATGCAAATATTGGGAGGGTATTAAAAACATTAGAAGAAAAAAAGATTCTAGAAGATACTTTAATTATATTTACTAGTGATAATGGAATGAATATGGGTCACCATGGAATATTTGGTAAAGGAAATGGTACAAGTCCTTTAAATATGTATGATACATCTGTTAAAGTTCCTTTTATAGTGTATAAGGAAGGTAAAACTAATTCTGAACTTGTAGATAATGTATTAAGTCATTATGATATTAGATCAACATTATTAGAATATTTAGAAATAGAGGATAATAAAGATGATAAAGTTAATTATCCGGGTAAAAGTTTTGTTGATATTTTAAATAATGAGTCTATTAACGATGATGAAAGTGTTGTTATATATGATGAATATGGACCTACAAGGATGATAAGAAATAGGAAATATAAATATATTCATAGATATCCAGATGGACCTTATGAATTTTATGATCTTGAAAAAGATCCTAATGAAAATATAAATGAAATTGATAATGAAATATATTATGAAGTTATTGATAAAATGAGATTAGAACTTGAAGAATGGTTTTTAGATCATATTAATAAGGAAATTGATGGAGCAACATTGCCTATTTATGGAGGAGGTCAAAAGAAACTTGCGGGTAAATGGGGAAATTATTCTAGAGATAGTTTTGGTAAATATCGTTCTAAATTTATATTTTCTGGAGATAATAAAACAAGATAAGAGGTGAAATTATGAGACGAGCACTAAACTTATTAATAAAGCCTTATTCAAGTGGTTGTAATTTAAGATGTAAGTATTGTTTTTACCATGATGTTGCAGATAATAGAATAGTTAGAAATTATGGACCTATGAAATTTGATGTTTTAGAAAAGTTAGTAAAAGAAGCATTTGAATATTCAGAAAGTATGGTTAATTTTATATTTCAAGGAGGTGAACCGACACTAGTTGGAATAGAGTATTATAATAAATTACATGAATTTATAGAAATGTATAATACTAAAAATATAAAGACATCATTTTTTATGCAGACTAATGGGACTTTATTAAATAGTAAGTGGATGGAATTATTTAAAAAGAATAATTATCTTATAGGTATATCTTTAGATGGATATAAAGAAATACATGATGTTTTTAGAAAAAGTGCAAGAAATAAAGGAACCTTTGATCAGGTAATGAAAGCAACTGAATTATTAAAGTTTAATAAAATAGATTTTAATATTTTGTGTGTTATAAATAAGTTGGTTGCTCAAAACGGGAAAATAGTTTATAGGTTTTTTAAAGAGAATGATTTTAGATATATGCAATTTATACCTTGTATTGATAATTTTAATAAACCAGGACAAGAAGATTATACATTAACAGCAGAAGATTATGGCGTGTTTTTAAATGATATATTTGAGTTATGGTATGAAGATTTTAAAAGAGGAGATTTTATAAGCATAAGGTATTTTGATAATCTAATAAGAATTCTTTATGGAGGTCATCCTGAATCCTGTGATATGATGGGATTTTGTAGTGTAAATAGTGTTGTAGAATCAAATGGCGATGTATATCCTTGTGATTTTTATGTTTTAGATGAATATAAATTAGGAAATATTACTGAAGAACCTTTTGAAAAGATATTGTTTAATCAAAAAGCAGCCGATTTCTATATATCTTCTTTGAAAAAAAGTGATAGATGTAAAAGTTGTAAATATTTAAAGATATGTAGAGGAGGATGTAGAAGATATAAAGAACTTGATGAGAATACAAAACAATATGAAAATAAATTTTGTGCAGCATATAAATCTTTTTTAGATAAAAATTTAGAAAGACTAATTGAAATAGTTAATATAACTAAAAAAATAAGAGAAGAAAATATTAAAAATGCATAAATAAATATTATAAATAAATTAAGGAGGAGAAATGAAGTTAAAAAGCAAATTTAATAGAGATCAGCTTTCTTTGTATTTGTTATTGTTACCTTTTATTATATGGTATGCAGTATTTGTATATAAACCTATGTATGGACTTTTAATAGCTTTTAAAGATTACAGTTTATTTAAAGGTATATCGGGAAGTGACTGGGTTGGATTTAAGAATTTTACTGAATTTTTAACAAGTCCATATTTCTATGTGACTTTAAAAAATACACTTATGATAAATATTTATAGTTTATTTTTAGAATTTCCTTTTGCAATTATAATAGCATTAATGCTTAATGAAGTTAAAAATAAATTATTTAAATCTTTTGTACAAACTGCTTCTTTTATACCCTATTTTATAGCAGCTGTAGTTGCTGTAGGTATAGCAACAAATATTTTATCTCCAAGTACTGGAGTAATTAATTTAATGTTAGAAAAAATGGGATTTGAAAAAGTGTATTTTTTATCTAAACCTGAATATTTTAGGGGTATATTTACAGGACTTAATATGTGGAAAAACACAGGATTTAATGCTGTTATATATTTAGCTGCTCTTACTACAATTGATGAACAGTTATATGAAGCTGCAAAAATTGATGGTGCAAATAAATTTAAACAACTAAGATATATAACTATACCAGGTATAATACCTACTATTGTAATTATGTTAGTTTTAAAAGTTGGAAGTATGTTAAATGTTGCATTTGAAACAGTATTATTACTTTATCAACCAGCAACTTATTCTACATCTGATGTTATAAGCACTTATGTATATAGAACAGGTATGTTGCAACAAGATTTTGGTCTTGCAACAGCAGTAGGTTTATTTAATGCACTTGTAGGATTTATACTTGTTTATACTGCTAATAAATGGAGTAAAAAAGTATCTAGCTCAAGTTTATGGTAATTTGTAAAAATTTATAAGTTAAAAAGGAGAAAATAGAATGAAGATAAGAAAAGGAATTGATGAGAAGATATTTTATACGTTAAACTATATCCTATTAACTATTTTTGCTGTAATGTTCCTGTATCCTATAGTATATGTGTTTTCTGCATCATTTAGTAAACCATATTTTATAGAAATTGGAGCAGTTACTTTGTTTCCTAAAGGATTTAATTTTGAAGCATTTAAAAGTGCAGCAGCAATTCCTGGTATATGGAGAGCGTATGGGAATTCTATATTTATAACTGTTGTTGGGACTACAGTAAGTATGTTATTTACAATAACAGGTGCATATGTTTTATCAAAACCTGAATTAAAATTTAGAAAAGTAGTAATTATTTTAGTTGTTATAACAATGTGGTTTGATCCTGGAATGATACCTAAGTATTTAAACTTTAGAGATTTAGGATTAATAAATAGTTATAGTGGAGTAATATTAGGATTTGCAATAAACACATTTAATGTAATAATTTTAAAGACATTTTTTGAATCTGTACCTAAATCTTTAGAAGAATCAGCAAGAATTGATGGGGCTTCACATTTTAAGATAATGACACATATATATTTACCATTATCAACTTCAGCAATAACAACAGTTTCATTATTTTATGCTATATCACGTTGGAATGGATATTTCTGGACTATGGTATTGCTTACTGATGATAAAAAAGCTCCATTACAAGTATTTTTGAAAAAATTAATAGTTGAAAAAAGTATGGCAGGAGAAGCATCACAATTAATAACACCTGAAAGTCTTACTTCTCCTCAAACAATAATATATGCAGTAATAGTATTATCGCTTGTACCTATATTATTAATATATCCATTTATTCAAAAATTCTTTAAGAAAGGTGTAGCAATAGGGGCAGTAAAAGGATAAAAATAAAAACAAAAATAAAAATAAATATTTTAGGAGGAATTGAAGATGAAAATGAAAAAAATGTTAATCATGGCTTTGGTTTGTTCATTAACTTTATTAGGTTGTAAAAATGAAAAATCTAATCAAGAAACAGCAGGGGGAGAAAAATTATCAGGAAATTTAATTACTAAAGATCCTAGAGAAGCAACAATATTTGCTATT
This sequence comes from Pseudostreptobacillus hongkongensis, assembly GCF_001559795.1. Classification (NCBI taxonomy): domain Bacteria; kingdom Fusobacteriati; phylum Fusobacteriota; class Fusobacteriia; order Fusobacteriales; family Leptotrichiaceae; genus Pseudostreptobacillus; species Pseudostreptobacillus hongkongensis. Next base: position 55,610 of record NZ_LOHY01000001.1, read on the forward strand.
TTCCAAGGTAAAGCAATAGATGGGGAATTACCTGTGTTTAAAAAAGCTTTTGAAGAAACAAATATAAAACTTGTAGGGGTTGCATCACAAAATCAAAGTGATGAAGTTCAAGGATATAATTTAATGTTATCTTCAGGAAGTTTACCAGATATAATCGCATATGAACGTGTTTCTGATTTTGAAAACTTAGGAATGGAAGGAGGACTTATACCTCTTGAAGATTTAATAGATAAATATGCCCCAAATTTAAAGAAATTCTTTGAAGAAAATCCTAGATATAAGAAAGATGCTATAGCAGCTGATGGACATATATATATTATACCTAACTATAATGATTACTTTAATTTAAAAACAACACAAGGTTATTATATAAGAAAAGATTGGTTGAAAAAATTAAATCTTAAAGAACCAAAAACAGTAGATGAACTATATAAGACTCTTGTAGCATTTAGAGATAAGGATCCTAATGGAAATGGTAAAAAAGATGAAGTACCTTTATTCTTAAGAGGAAATATTACAAGAAAGATAATGATGGGGCTTGCAGATATATTTAAGGTAAGTGTCGTTTGGTATGATGATAAAGGAATGCCTAAATATGGTCCAGCACAACAAGAATATAAAGAAGCTATGATACAACTTGCTAAATGGTATAAAGAAGGTCTTATAGATAAAGAAGTATTTACAAGAGGTATGGGTTCAAGAGATTATATGCTTTCAAATAATTTAGGAGGATTTACAAATGACTGGTTCTCAAGCACTGGATCATATAATGATAAATTAGCTTCAAAAATACCTGGATTTGATTTTTCTGTTATGTTACCACCAGAATATAAAGGAAATAATAAAACATTATTTGTTAGACCAACATATATGGGAGGTTGGGGTATAACATCAGCAGCTAAAAATCCTATGGAACTTATTAAATACTTTGATTTCTGGTATTCAGAAGCAGGAAGAAGATTATGGAATTTTGGAGTAGAAGGACAAGACTATAATATGGTAGATGGAAAACCTGTATTTACAGATAAGATTCTAAAAGATCCAGAAGGTAAGAATCCATTAGCGGTATTAAGAGCAACAGGAGCTCAATATAGATTAGGTATGTTCCAAGATGCAGAAGCAGAAAAACAATTATCAGGACAAAATGCTGCAGTAGATCTATATATAAACTCTAATGTTATACAAGAAGATTTACCAGTTTTAAAATATACAAAAGAAGAAGCAAAAGAATTCTTAAAGATAGATACACAATTAAGAACATATACAGAAGAAATGACACAAAAATGGATACTTGGTGTTTCAGATGTAGAAAAAGATTGGGATAACTATATTAAGAGATTAAATGAAATAGGTTTAAATAGAGCTCAAGAAATCCAAAAAGTAGCTTATGCAAGATTTATGAAATAGGTAAAATGGTCTTTAAAAAGGAGAGTGGTTATATAATGAAAAATATTCTATTGTTTATTATAGCAATATTATTAACTACTTCAATTTCATTTAGTTTTAATCAAAAAAATGAATTTGATAAAGTAAGAAAAAAATGGTTTGAAATAATTATGGGATTACCTGAAAATCCAGATAATCAAACTAAGAAAGATATAGAAAAATATATAGTTCAAATTGAAACTAATGCTGAAAAAGCGTTAAATAAAATAATTAAAGAAGAAAATAGTGAAGGTTTGTTTACTGATTTAAAAAATATGAAAAATGGGGCACAAGTGTTAAGTTCTTTTGAAAATGTAAAATCAATGTCAAAAGCATATATGATGCCGGGGAGTAAATATTATAAAAATGAAGAATTAAAGCAAACTATCATTAAATCATTAGAATGGTTAAATAAAAATGCATATCATGAAGATTTGCCTGAACTTGGGAATTGGTGGCAGTGGGAAATAGGTATCCCTAAAAGTATTAATGAGATAGGTGTAATAATGTATGGTGATATACCTAAAGAATTAATAACTAAATTAACAAATGCTTCAAAATATTTTCAACCTAAGGCAACACATTCAGGATCAAGTGTGGCAGCACAACATTCTACTTCACCTAAAGAAAGAGTTTCAAAAGGTGGAAATAGAATGGATACAGCTATAATTTCATTTGGAAGAGGTATAATAACAAATGATAAAAAAGAAGCTATGAATGGAGTAAATGCTATAGGTGAAATTGGTGCTATAGTTGAAAGTCATGATGGATTTTATTCAGATGGTTCTTTTATACAACATGAAAATGTAGCATATAGTGGTACTTATGCAAGTGTCCTATTTAATGGATTAGGTACAATGATGTATATAAGTGAAGGAACTAGTTTTTTACCTAAAGATTCTAGACTTGAAAATTTATATGAGTCTATAGTAAAAGGTTATAGTTTTTTAATGATAAATGGAGGAATAAACGATTCTGTAAGTGGTAGATCTATATCAAGAGATAACTCTAGTGATTTAGAGAGAGCTAAATCATTAATTGCAGCATTTGCAATTATTTCAGAAGGAGTTGAAGCTCCATATAAGGAAGAAATTAGAAAATTAGTTAAAAAAAGTGTGCTTGAAAATAATTATTCTAATTTAGTAGAAAAAATTAATAATCCTGTAATAAAAAAAGTAGTAAAAGATATAGTTAATGATAAAAATATAAAAGTTGAAGAACTAAATGGAACTAAAATATTTTCTTCTATGGATAGAGCAGTTCAAGTAAGTAAAAGAGAAGGTAAATTTTTAGTTTCCATGCATTCTTCAAGAATAGCTAATTTTGAAACTATGAATGGAGAAAATCTTAAAGGTTGGTATACAGGAGATGGAATGACATATATTTATGCTATGAATTCATCAGCTTATACAGATTATTGGCCAACTGTAGATAGTATTCATATTCCAGGAACTACAGAAAGTATAAATGATAGAACTGCTGGAAGTGGAGAAAGAAGAATACCTAAATCTGTAAGTCCTAATTCTTGGGCTGGAGGATCAACTGATGGACATGTAGCAATGGTTGGTATGGACTTTATATCTTGGAATGATAAAACTGTTGCAAAAAAATCGTGGTTTATGTTAGGTGAAGAAATAATTTCTATAGGATCAGGTATTTCTAGTAGTGATGGACAAATACATACTACTTTAGATAATAGAATAATTGATAATAATCAAATAATAAGTGTTAATGGAGAAAATATAAAAGAAAATATAAATATATTTGCTTCAAAAGGAATGTATGTAAACTTTAGTGATAAAAAAACAAATGAAAATATAGGTTATAAAATAATAGATGTACCTAATTTATCAATAAAATTAGAAAATAGAAAGGGTACTTGGAAAGAAATAGGTGGTAAATCTCAAGAAATAAAAGAAAAAACTTATTTCAAACTATACACAAATCATGGAGAAAATCCTTATGATTCTAAATATGCATATGTAATTTTACCTATGTTTAATGAAGAAGAAGTAAAAAAATATGATGTAGATAATATAAAAATAATACGTCAAGATAATGATGTACATGCAATATATGATAAAAAAAGAAATATAACAGGATATAATTTCTGGACAGATAAGGAAATAAAAATTAATGATGTTAAAGTTAATTCAAAATTATCTTTAATTAAGATAGAAAAGGGAAAATCTATTATACTTGCTATAAGTGATCCTACACATCTATCTAAAAAAGAAACTTTAATAGAATTAGATGGTAAATATCAACTTTTATCAGAAAATAAAGATGTTAAATTAGAAATTACAAATAATATTACGAAAATAAAGGTAAATCTTGTAAATCAAGGTAAATCTGTTGTAATAAATTTAAAAAAAATATAAAGCAAGGGTGGAATAAATGATGAAAAAGAAAATAACATATTTATTTTTAATAGCTGCAATGTTATTAACTTCTTGTGGTAAATCTAATACAAATGGAGCTAGTACAGATGCTGATAAAAAATTAGAAGGACATTTAATTACTGAAAAACCTGAAGAATTAACAGTTTTTGCAATTCATTTAGGTAAAGCATTAAAATCAGATGCACCAGTTTATAAAAAAGCTTTTGAAATGACAAATATTAATTTAAAAAATGTTGCTTCACAAAATCAAACAGATCAAAAAGAAGCGTTTAATTTATTGGTATCTTCAGGAGAATTACCAGATATAGTTGCGTATGAATTTACTGAAGATTTAGAAGGATTAGGAATAGATGGAGGGCTTGTACCTTTAGAAGATCTAATAGAAAAATATGCACCTAATATTAAGAAATTCTGGGAAGAAAATCCTAGATATAAAAAAGATGCTATAGCAGCAGATGGACATATATATATGATACCTAATTATTATGATTATTTTAATTTTATGCCTTCAACAGGATATTATATAAGAAAAGATTGGATTAAAAAATTAAATCTTAAAGAACCAACAACAGTTGAAGATTTATACAATACTTTAGTAGCATTTAGAGATAAAGATCCAAATGGAAACGGTAAAAAAGATGAAGTTCCTATATTTAGTAGAGGAGATACTATTGCTAAAGTTTTACAACCATTAACAGATATATTTAAAGCAAGAGCAATTTGGTATGATGAAAAAGATAATGTTAAATTTGGTCCTGCTCAACCAGAATATAAAGAAGCAATGAAACAACTTGCTAAATGGTATAAAGAAGGATTAATAGATAAAGAAATATTCACAAGAGGAATCACATCTAGAGATTATATGCTTTCTAATAATTTAGGAGGATTTACTATAGATTGGTTTGGAAGTACAAGTTCATATAATAGTAAACTTGATAAAACTATACCTAATTTTGATTTCAGTATAATAGCTCCTTCTGAATTTAAAGGAGATAATAAAACATACCAAGCAAGAACAACTTATTTAGGAGGATGGGGAATTAGTACTAATTCTAAACATGCAATAGAAGCAATCAAATACTTTGATTTTTGGTATTCACCTGAAGGAAGAAGATTATGGAACTTTGGTATAGAAGGAGAAGAATATACATTAAAAGACGGTAAACCTATATTTACTGATAAAGTATTGAAAAATTCTGAAGGTAAAACACCTTTAGCAGTAATTAGAGAGTCTGGAGCACAATTTAGACTTGGAATGGCACAAGATTCTGAATATGAAAAACAATGGTATGTAAAAGAAGCTGTTGATGCTATAGACTTTTACTTAAAAAATAATTATGTTCATGAATTAATGCCTATATTAAAATATACTAAAGATGAATCTAAAGAGTTTATAAAAATAAATGCTCAATTAAATGCTTATGCAGAAGAAATGTCACAAAAATGGATATTAGGAGTATCTGATGTTGATAAAGATTGGGATAGCTATATCAAGAGATTAAATGATATAGGTTTAGAAAAAGCTGAAAAAATACAAAAAGAAGCATTTATGAGATTTACAAAATAAAATATACTTAGTTTAAAAATAAAGGAGGAGGAAACATGAGTAAACCGAATTTGTTATTTCTATTTGCTGATCAATGGAGAAGAAACTCTGTAGGATTTATGGGGAAAGAAGATGTAATAACACCTAATATAGATTTATTTTCAAATGAAGCACTTTCTTTTGAAAATGCTGTAAGTGGGTGTCCTCTTTGTTCGCCAAGTAGAGCAAGTATATTAACAGGAACATACCCTATAACTCATGGTGTATGGACAAATTGTAAAATAGGTTTAAATGAAGTTGGATTAAAAGAAAGTTCTATTACAATTACTGATGTGTTAAAGAAAAATGGATATAATACGGGTTATATAGGTAAATGGCATCTTGATAGTCCTGAAATGAATAGGAGTGAAAATCCTGTTTCAGGAGCAAGGGATTGGGATGCCTTTACTCCTCCTGGTAAAAAGCGTCATGGAGTAGATTATTGGTATTCATATGGAGCTTATGATAATCATTTAAAACCTCATTATTGGAATAATGATGAAAAAATGATAGAAATAGATAAGTGGTCTGTAGAACATGAAACTGATAAGGCAATAGAATTCCTTGAAAAAAATAAGGGAAATACTTTTTCTTTATTTGTATCATGGAATCCACCGCATACTCCACTTGATTTAGTTCCTGAAAAGTATTTGAAAATGTATGAAGGTAAGACTTTAAAGGTAAATCCTAATGTAATACTTGAAAATGTTATAGATCATACAGAAAGTATGAAAGAAAGTCTTAATTTTAATGAAGAAGAATATCAAATGGTTATGAAAAAATATTTTGCTGCAATAACAGGAATTGATGAAAACTTTGGAAGAATAATAAATTATTTAAAAGAAAATGATTTATATGAAAATACAGTGATTATTCTTACAGCAGATCATGGAGAAATGCTTTGTGGACAAGGTTTATGGAGTAAACATGTTTGGTATGAAGAATCTATAGGAATTCCATTTTTGATAAGATATGGAAATAAATGTTTAACAGGTAAAACAGATACTGTAATGAGTTGTGTTGATATAATGCCTACAATATTATCTTTAATGGATTTAGATATACCAGAAACTGTAGAAGGTACAAATTTAAAAACTACATTATTAGAAGATGTAGAAAATGATAATAAGGCATTTATTGCATGTTATCCAGGACAAATACCTGCTATAAAAGAATTTGAAAAGGTAAATGAAGATAATAAAAGATATGGATGGCGTGCAGTAAAAACTAAAACACATACATATGTTGTAAATAGAGGATATAGACCAAATAGAGAAGTTCAGAGATATCTATATGATAATATCAATGATGAATATCAACTAAATCCTTTAAAATTAAATGACAGTTCTGAAGATAAATTATCTAATGAATTAGAAAATTTACTAAAAGAATGGGCTATTAAATATAAAGATAAATTTAAGTTTTAGTAGATAGGAGTGTATATGGAATTAAATAGAGAAACAGTAGAAAGATATTCTGAAGATATCGAACTTTCAAAGGAAATGCTATATAATGCATTGCACAATGCTTTAGTTAAAATAGATAAAAATATAGAATATTTCATAAATTTATTTCCTAGACCAAATAGTGTAAATAATATCTATCCAGGTATACTAAATGGTGGAGAATGGGATGATTGGACAAGTGGATTTTGGACAGGAATATTATGGCTTGCATATGAAATAACAAAAGATGAAAAATATAGAAAAGTTGCTGAATTTCAACTTAAAAGTTATAAGGAAAGAATAGAAAATAAGAATGCTGTTGATCACCATGATCTTGGATTTTTATACATTCCTTCTGCTGTTGCTCAGTACAAGATAACTAATAGTGAAGCTGCAAAGAAAACAGGTATAATGGCTGCTAAACATTTGATTACAAGATTTAGAGAAAAAGGAGAATTTATTCAAGCATGGGGAGAATTAGGAAATCCTGATAATCATAGATTAATAATAGATTGTAATCTTAATATACCTTTGTTATTCTGGGCAAGTGAAGTTACAGGAGAAGAAAAATATAAAGAAATAGCACAAAAACATGTTAATACAGCTGCAAGTACAGTAGTTAGAAAAGATGGTTCAACTTTCCATACATATTATTTTGATGTAGAAACTGGAAAGCCTTTGAGAGGAAGTACAGCTCAAGGTAGCGGAGATGATTCTTCTTGGGCAAGAGGACAGGCTTGGGGAGTTTATGGTTTTCCTTTAGCTTATAAGTATTTGAAAGATGAAAAGTTTATAAATTTATATAAGACTGTAACTAATTATTTTTTAAATAACCTACCTAAAGATAATGTATGTTATTGGGATTTATGTTTTGATGATACATCGGGAGAAGAAAAAGATACATCTGCAGCAGCTATAGCTATTTGCGGAATGTTAGAAATGAATAAGAATATATCAGGCAATGATAAAGATAAAAAAATATATGATAATGCTGCAAAGCATATTATGAAATCATTAATAGATAACTATACTACAAAAAATTTAAAAGAATCTAATGGATTGTTGAAAGAAGCTGTATATAGTAAACCTCATGGAGTAGGAGTTAATGAATGTTGTATATGGGGAGATTATTTTTATATGGAAGCATTAGTTAGATTCTTGAAACCAGATTTAAAAATTTTCTGGTAAAAATAGAGGTTGAAAATAATGGAGTTTGAGAAAAATAAATTTAGCTTTAAGACTAAAAAAGATATAGAAAAAAGTTTGTTAGATACTATATATCCTTTATCAAAACTATATCTTATAAATGGTCGTTTAGATCTTGGAAGTAGTGGAAGTATATACAAGAAAGATACTAGGAATATAGAAGCTTTTTTAAGAATATTATGGGGTCTTGGACCTTTGTGGTCTGGAAGTTCTTATGATGATTATTTAGATGTGTATATTAATGGACTTACAAATGGTACAAATCCTAAAAGTTATGATTATTTTGGTGATATTACTGATTTTGATCAATTAGCTGTAGAAATGGCAGCTATAGTAGTAACTTTGATGTTAAATAGAGAAAAAATATGGGAAAGATTAAATGAGAAAGAAAAATTTAATCTTACTAATTGGTTAAGACAAATAAATGAAAAGAAAATAGCTAAAAACAACTGGCATTTTTTTAGGATCTTAGTTAATATATGCCTTAAACAATTAGGAGTTGATTATTCTGAAGATAGATTAAGTGAAGATTTAAATATTATAAATTCTTTTTATGTTGGTAATGGATGGTATTATGATGGTGTAGAAAATCAGAGAGATTACTATATATCGTGGGCATTTCATTATTATGGACTTATATATTATAAATTTATGAAAGATTCTGAACCTTTAATGTCAAATATATTTAAAGAAAGAGCAATAGAGTTTTCTAAATCTTATTTATATATGTTTGATAAAAATGGAAATGGAGTTCCTTTTGGAAGAAGTTTGACATATAGATTTGCACAAAGTGCTTTTTGGGCAGCTTTAGTATTTGCTGATATAGAGGCTATTCCTTGGGCTCAGATAAAGTATATGTATATGAAAAATATGAGTAGTTGGTATGATAAAAATATTTTTACGATAGATGGAGTATTAAGTATAGGATATTCATATCAAAATTTATTGATGTCAGAAGGGTATAATGCACCAGGTTCACCTTATTGGGCTTTTAAATCATACTTAATATTAGCAGTAAAAGATGATCATAAATTCTGGGATGTTGAAATGGAAAAACCTGATGATATTAAAGAACAATATTTGAATGTTGAAGGTAGATGTATGTACATTCATACAAATAATAGTAATCATGTACAAATGTTTCCCTTTGGTCAAGATATAAAATATCAACCACATGGAGCAGCTAAATATTCAAAATTTGTTTATTCTACATTATTTGGATTTAGTGTGCCTAAGTCTACGTATTATTACTACGAGAGTGCTTTAGATAATGTTTTGTCGGTTTCAGAAGATGGAGTATATTTTAGACCTAAAGTGAAAGATGAAAAATTTTATGTAAATAAAGAATACATTTCATATAAGTGGAAACCTTATACAGATGTAGATATATATTCAACTATAGTTCCTTGTGGAGATTATCATGTTAGAATACATGAAATAAATACTAATAGAAAACTGGTTATTCGTGAAGGTGGATTTAGTATTCCTTATTATAATAAAGATAAAATTCAAAATGATAAATTTGCTAAATATATTTCTGAAATTGGTACAAGTGAAATAATATCAATAGAAGGTTTTGAAAGTTCAGAGGTAGTAATCCTTGAACCTAATACTAATCTTTTGTATGAAAGAACAGTTTTACCAACCCTTATATCCAATTTAGAAAAAGGTAAACATATTTTAATTTCAATAGTAGGAGGAATACCTAAAGATAATATACCAGTTATACCTATTGTCAAGCATTTTGGTAATAAAGTTAGTATAATGAAAGATAAAAAAGAAATTTTAATAGAGTTAATAAATTAATAGGAGTCTAAAAATGCGAATTAGTATAGAAATTTTAGATAGAAACAATGAAATTAAATTAGCCAAGAATGACTATGATAAAGAACTCACACCTATGAAAACAGAAGGAGAAGATTTAGTTTATTTGGCAACACAAGTTATGCCTATACAATCAGGAGATAAGATATGTGTTAAGGTAGAAAAAGAAGGAGTATATCTATTTGTTAAATTAGATGAAACACTAAATGAAACACTTATATATTTAAAAGATAAAGAATGGATTTATCAACCTTTATTTTCTTTAAATGGATTGGAAGCATCACCTGAATTTTCATTTAGGTCACAAAGACACTATATGCAGGTAAGAGTTGCTAAAGATTTTGAAATTAATGCTTATAGAAATTTAGCATTAAATACTCATGATCAAAAAGAAGAAAGTGGAGCATATCCTCATGCTTATGCTAATGTTGAGACAAGGAATGATTCAACATTCTTTGCTAAAAATGCTATAGATGGTATTTTTGCAAATAATAGTCATGGATCTTATCCTTATCAATCATGGGGGATAAATAGACAAAAAGATGCAGCTTTAACTATAGATTTTGGAAGAGATGTTAAATTGGATAAAATAGGTTTAACTTTAAGAGCTGATTTCCCGCATGATAGTTATTGGGAACACGTAAGTATAACTTTTGATTCAGGGTATAAATTGATATTAGATTTAAATAAAGATAATAGACCTCAATATTTTGATATACCGAATATTGTGACTAGTAAAATAGTATTAGATAATTTAATAAAAAGTGATAAAGATGATTCGCCTTTTCCAGCATTAACACAAATTGAATGTTTTGGAGTGAATTTCTAAGATAGGAGTAAACAATGGAAGTAAGATATACACATAGTCCTAAGGACATAGAACATTATAGTACTAAAGAATTAAGAGATGAATTTTTGGTAGAAAAAGTATTTTTACCAGGAGAAATAAAATTAACATATACACATAATGATAGAATGATATTTGGCGGAGTTATGCCGCTTGATAAAGAATTAGAAATAAAATTAGATAAAGAATTAGGTGTTAATTATTTCTTAGAACGTCGTGAATTAGGAGTTATAAATATAGGTGGAGAAGGAATAATAGAAATAGATGGTAAATTAGATAATATGAAAAAACAAGATGGTTACTATATTTCAAGAGGAACAAAAGAAGTTAAATTTAAATCTGTAGATAAAATGAATCCAGCTAAATTTTATGTTGTATCAGTGCCAGCACATAATGATTATCCTAATGTAAAAATAAGTATAGATCAAATAAAACCGCTAGAAGCAGGTGAAGATTTAACATTAAATAAAAGAAAGATATATCAATATATACACCCTAATATATGTGAAAGTTGTCAATTACAAATGGGGTATACAATATTAGAACCAGGAAGTTCATGGAATACTATGCCTTGTCATACACACGAAAGAAGAATGGAAACATATGTATATTTTGATTTTCCTTCTGATTATACAAAAGTATTTCATTTGATGGGGAAACCAGATGAAACAAAACATTTAGTAGTTGGAAATGAACAAGCAATAATATCACCTAGTTGGTCAATACATTCAGGAGTAGGGACAACAAATTATTCATTTATTTGGTCAATGTGTGGAGAAAATATAACATACACAGATATGGATATGGTAGATATGAATGATTTAAAATAAAGGGAGTGTAATAAATGAAGGAATTATTTAATTTAGAAGGTAAAGTAGCATTAGTTACAGGGGCAACATATGGAATAGGTTTTTCCATGGCTTTAGGTCTTGCAAAAAGTGGTGCAAGAATAGTGTTTAATGATATAAATGAAGAATTAGTAGAAAAGGGTAGAAAAGCATATGAAGAAGCTGGAATAAACGCTAAGGGATATGTTTGTGATGTAACAAATGAAGAAGCTGTAAAAGAGTTAATTACAAAAATAGAAAATGAAATAGGAATTGTTGATATTTTAGTTAATAATGCAGGGATTATAAAAAGAATACCTATGACTGAAATGAGTGTAGAAGATTTTAGAAAAGTAATAGATGTTGACTTAAATGCACCTTTCATAGTATCTAAAGCTGTAATACCAGGAATGATAAAAAAAGGTCATGGTAAGATAATAAATATATGTTCAATGATGTCAGAATTAGGACGTGAAACAGTTAGTGCATATGCTGCAGCTAAAGGTGGTCTTAAGATGTTAACTAAAAATATTTGTAGTGAATTTGGAGATAAAAATATACAATGTAATGGTATAGGGCCTGGTTATATAGCTACTCCACAAACTGCCCCTTTAAGAGAAAAACAAGCAGATGGCTCAAGACATCCTTTTGATAGTTTTATAATATCAAAAACACCTGCAGGTAGATGGGGAGAACCTGATGATTTGGTTGGACCAGCTGTATTTCTTGCAAGTGATGCAAGTAATTTTGTAAATGGACATATACTTTATGTAGATGGTGGAATACTAGCATATATAGGGAAACAACCTTAAAAATAAGTATTAATAATTTATAAAATATATTAAGGAGTTAAGAAAATGGCAGAAGTAATATTAAAAGGGGTAGAAAAAGAGTATCCAAATGGATTCAAAGCAGTACACGGGATAGATTTAGAAATAAAAGACGGAGAATTCATGGTATTTGTAGGGCCATCAGGATGTGCAAAATCAACAACATTAAGAATGATAGCAGGACTAGAAGAAATAACAGGAGGAGAAGTATACATAGGAGATCAACTAGTAAATGATGTACCACCAAAAGATAGAGGAATAGCAATGGTATTCCAAAACTATGCACTATATCCACATATGACAGTATATGAAAATATGGCATTTGGATTAAAATTAAAGAAGACACCGAAAGAAGAAATAGATAGAAGAGTAAAAGATGCAGCAGCAAAGTTAGAAATAACAGAGTTATTAGATAGAAAACCAAAAGAAATGTCAGGAGGACAAAGACAAAGGGTAGCATTAGGACGTGCTATAGTAAGAGAACCAAAAGTATTTTTATTTGATGAACCATTATCAAACTTAGATGCAAAACTAAGAGTATCAATGCGTGTAAGAATAACACAATTACATAAAGAGTTAAAGACAACAATGATATATGTAACACATGATCAAGTAGAAGCAATGACAATGGGAGATAGAATAACAGTATTAAAATTAGGAAGAATAATGCAAGTAGACACACCATTAAACTTATATCATAAACCAGCAAATAAATTTGTTGCAGGATTTATAGGGTCACCAACAATGAACTTATTAGAAGCAACATTGGTGGAAAAAGAAGGAAAAGTATATGTAGATATAGATGGATCACAAGTGGAGCTAGCATCAAATAAGGCNNGAAGAAAATATCAGTTTATAGAAGTTTGAAATGATAATTTTAATTTATAGTGTGATAATTATAATGGCTACAATACTTGGAGCAATATCAGGATTAGGTGGTGGAGTCATTATTAAACCTTTATTTGATGCTGTAGGATTTCATGATATGTCAACAATAGGATTTTATTCATCGGTTGCAGTATTAACTATGAGTATAGTTTCTATAATTAAACAAATGAAAAAAGGTTTTATTTTTAATTTTAAAATGTTATTTTGGATATCCTTAGGTTCATTTGTTGGAGGTGTTATAGGAGAAAAAATATTTAATACGGTAACATACAGATATGAGAATTCTACGGTTAAGATGATACAAGGAATTTGTTTGGGTATAACTTTAGTTGCTATATTAATTTATACTTTAAATAAAAACAAGTTAAAGTCATATAATTTAACAAGTTATATATACATTTTTGTTTCTGGATTTCTTTTAGGGAGTGTATCAGTTTTTTTAGGTATAGGAGGAGGTCCTTTAAATATAGCTGTTTTAATATTATTTTTTTCATACAATATGAAAGAAGCTACAGTTTATTCTATAGCTACTATATTTTTTGCACAAATTTCTAAATTAGGTAGTGTTATTTTTACTAATACATTTTTAAATTACGATTTATCCTTACTTCCATTTATATGCCTTTCAGCTATTATAGGGGGCTTCATTGGAACTTTGATTAATCAAAAATTAGATAGTAAAAAAATTGAGAAGATTTATTTAGGAATAATTTTGAGCTTAATAATGGTATCTATATATAATGTTTTTTAATAATTATGTGAACTAATTTTTTCATAAATAGTTTAAACCCTAAATTTTGTATAGAGGCTGAAAAGGCCTCTATTTTATTTTGTAATTATACGATATAATTTTTAAAATAAACTATTGACTTGGAATTAATTCTAAGTTAAAAAATAGAAAAACATGAAAAAATATTGAAAGATAGGGGAAATATGTATTTAGAAATAATTAATGGACCAGAAGATGTTAAAAAATTAAATATAGAATAAATGAAGATACTTGCACAAGAAATTAGGGATGTAGTTATAATAAGAGATTCAAAATATGGAGGTCATTTTGGACCTAATTTAGGAATAGTAGAAACAACGATAGCATTACACTATGTTTTTGAATCGCCAAAAGATAAATTTGTATTTGATGTGTCTCATCAAACATATCCACACAAGATGCTTACAGGTAGAAAAATTGCGATATTAGGTTTAGGAACTTTTTATCATTTAGCAGAAAAAGTAGCAGACTTATATAAAGAAAAAACAGGAATAGATATAACGGTTGTTAATTCTATGTATATAACTGGTATAGATACAGATTTAATGGAAGATTTAAGAATGAATCATGGTATTATTGTAACTCTTGAAGATGGTATTTTAAATGGTGGTTTTGGAGAAAAAATAGCAAGCTATTTTGGAAATTCTAGTATAACAGTACTTAATTATGGTCTTAAAAAAGAATTTATAGATCGTTATAATATAAAAGAAGTATTAAAAGATAATAGATTAGATGAAGATTTAATATTAGAAGATTTATTGGAATATTAATCACACAAATATATATTGTTGAGACTATTATTAATATAATAAATGGTTTGAATTTTTTACAAATAGGTAAACTAAAATATCAA
>NZ_LOHY01000002.1 GCF_001559795.1 Pseudostreptobacillus hongkongensis
GGAATGAGAAAAATAGAAAACATTAAAGAAAATATAATGAATTTAAGCTATTATGAAGATGGAATTAAAAGATATTATGAGTTTGAAATAACAAAAGACTATACATTAGCTAATCCTGTAGAAAATGGAGATTGGGTAAAATTTTATGAAACAGGAGAAATAGAAGTAAGGGTTAGAAAAGAAGGAGTTTTATCTTATGATTCTACAGTATACTATATAAATGGAGACAAAGAAATAAGAAATTATTTATGCAATGGTAAGTATATTTCTACATATATTAAATTTGAATAAATGTATATTTAGAACTTAATATAATTAAATTATTTATAAAATAAAAAAACATTTATCTTTACAATAAGGTAGAAAGGACTTAAATGAAAAAATATCTGTTATTACTTTTACCAATAATAAGTAATGGAAACAATATAGTAGATGATATAAAGTATAATGGAGTAAGTGATAGTAATGAACTATACTATAACTCCACAATACAAAAAGGAGAAGAACTAAATATATCAAAAATAGATAGATTAGTAGATAACTTTAAATTTAGTAAAAGTAATGATGTAAAAGTAGATATAGAACCATCAGAAAAAGAAGGACAAATAAATATACTAGTAAATAATAAAAAGAAATCAAATTCTTTAACATTAAGTGTAGGAGTAGATAATTATGGAAATAGTATAGAAGATGGACTATATAGATATAATATAGAATTAGGAAGTTCAGGAATAATATTAAATGAAAATGTAAATATATCCTATACATTTGTAAGCCCTAAAAATCCAATAAGAGAAGAAAAGGAAGAATTAAGTATAGGAGAAAGTATAGAAGAAAAGGATATATCAAGTTTAGAAAAAGCAAGAATAAATAATAATTTAAATATAGATATATCATTTCCAATAAGAGATAGAGAATACTATATAACATATAATAATAGTTATTATAAGAAATCAATAATAGGAAATAATGATATATATGATATAAGTGGGAGTACAAATAAGTTAGATACAAAGATAAAGTATGAAGTGTATAGGGAAAAGAAGAATAAGATAAATTTAATAGGAAAGTATTCATATACACATAAGGAAAGTTATTTAGAAGATGTATTATTAAATGTAGATAATATAACAGATATAGGATTAGGTATAGAGTATATAGAAGAAGGAATAAAGATAGAAAGTATATATTTACAAAGATGCTTGCCGTATATAAAACATATATTAAATACTGATATATCATTAAGTAAACAGATAGATAATGATACAAGTATAGGACTTGATATTAAAAGTGTTATAGAAAGAAGAAATAGTAGTTTAAATACTAAGGGTAAGTTAAACTACAAGGCTATGTATACAGAGTTAGGATTTAATACAGATTACATTAATATTAATCCAATAGTAAAGATAGGATTAAAGAGTAGTTTTGAAAATATAAGCTTAGATACATCATTAAACTATGATAAAGAATTAAAATGGTTATTTAATTTAAAATACAATATATTCTAGAAGAAAGTTTTTGGCTTTACACTCCAGAGTATATTTCTTGACTTTATTTTTATTTAAATTTGTGTTATTATTAATCATGGATATACGGTTCCTTTCTTTATATTTTTTGGCATTTAAGATTGTACTGTATATCCAATTTTTTTTCAACTAATTTTGTGACACTTACTATTTTAATTTAGGTAATATACAAATTAGAAAAAAAACTCTTGACATTAATTTAAAGTTATGATAATATAATAATGTTCTTATGCACGAGTGGTGAAATTGGCATACACGCTAGACTTAGGATCTAGTGCTTCGGCGTGTGGGTTCGAGTCCCACCTTGTGCACCATATTTGTTATAAATGAATAATCATTTGAACAAACTAAAGACAGTAGGTATCAAATAAATCCTACCGAGGTGAGTTCAAGGTATATAGATAGAATATACTTTTTGACCTCGTCCACTTAACGTGGTTTTTTTAATTTCAAGGAGGTGACTAGAAAATGGCATCAAAAGCTAATTTAGAAGCAGTTGAAATGTTAACTGAGAAATTACGTAGTGCAAAAGCAATAGTTTTTGTTGATTACAAAGGTATTACAGTTAATGAAGATACTAAATTAAGAAGTGAAGCAAGAAATGCAAATGTTGAGTATTTCGTTGCTAAAAACAGATTATTCCAAATAGCATTAAAAAATGTTGGTATAGATGTTGAAACTAAAGAATTAACTGAAGGAACAACTTCATTTGCTTTAGGAATGGAAGATGGTGTAGCGCCATCAAAATTAATCTATGATTTTGCTAAAGACTTTAAAGGTGAAAAATTAAAAATTAAAGGTGGAATCATTGATGGTCAAGTTGTTGACAAAGCTACAGTAGAAGCTCTAGCTAAGTTACCATCAAGATCAGAATTACTAGGTATGATAGCTTACGGATTATTATCACCAGTAAGAATGTTAGCAGTTGGATTAACTAACGTTGCAGAACAAAAAGAAGCTTAATAATAAATAAAACAATACAGGAGGAATTAAAATGGCATTTAATAAAGAACAATTTATTGAAGATTTAAAAGCAATGACAGTATTAGAATTAAAAGAAGTAGTAGAAGCTATAGAAGAAACTTTTGGAGTATCAGCACAACCAGTTGCAGTAGCAGGTGGAGCAGTAGCTGCTGAAGCTGCTGAAGAAAAATCTGCTTTCGATGTAGTATTAACAGGAGCAGGAGCTAACAAAATAGCAGTTATTAAAGAAGTAAGAGCAATCACTGGACTTGGATTAAAAGAAGCTAAAGAATTAGTTGATAACGGTGGAAAAGTTAAAGAAGGAGCTTCAAAAGAAGAAGCAGAAGATATTAAAGGTAAATTAGAAGCAGCAGGAGCTTCAGTTGAATTAAAATAATAATTCGAAAATAATGAAATAGACATCCGCTATTTTGCGAGATGTCTTTTTCCACATTAATAAGCACAATTCAAAATCAAATCGTTACTTTGGTAGTTTTCACATTTAATATACTCATTAAATGTTCGTAATTTCATATATCAAGGTATATTTCATAGGAGGATTTTATTAAATGAATAAAAAACTAATTAATAGATATAGTTTTGGTAAAATAAAAGATAGGGGAGAAATGCCTAATTTTTTAGAGTTCCAATTAGATTCTTATGAAGATTTTTTACAAGTTAAAAAAGATTCTGTTAATAGAGATGATAAAGGACTAGAAGGAATATTTAGAGAAGTATTTCCAATTGAATCAGCTAATGGTACATTGAAATTAGAATACTTAGGATATGAAATTCATGATAATGATGAACCATTAAATGATGAGTTAGAATGTAAAAAAAGAGGTAAAACTTATTCTGGACAATTAAAAGTTAAACTAAGATTAACAAATAATAAAACTGGTGAAATTAAAGAAACTTTAGTTCATTTTGGAGATATACCTTTAATGACTGATAAAGCTACATTTATAATCAATGGAGCAGAAAGGGTTGTGGTTTCACAATTACATAGATCACCTGGTATAACTTTTAATAAAGAACTAAACATGCAAACTGGTAAAGATATTTATATAGGTAAAATTATACCATATAAAGGGACTTGGCTTGAGTTTGAAACAGATAAGAATGATGTATTAAATGTGAAAATTGACAGAAAGAAAAAAGTATTAGTTTCTGTATTCTTAAAAGCATTAAAATTCTTTGAAAGTAATTCACAAATTATGGATGAATTCTTTGAAGTTAAAACAGTTAATATAGCTGAAATACTTAAAAAGTATAAGGATATAGAAGAAACTAGAAGTGTTTTAAGAACAGAAATTGAAGGTTCATTTATAAAAGAAGATATAATAGATGAAAAAACTGGAGAAATTCTAGTAGAATCTGAATACTATATAGATGAAATAACTATAGATACTTTAATAGAAAATAATATTTCTGAAATAGAAATTTGGGAAGTAAAACCTGAAGATAGAATGATAGCTAAAGCTATTAAAGAAGATCAAACTAAGACTTCAGATGAAGCAGTAGTTGAAGTATTTAAAAAATTAAAACCTGGGGATATAGTTACAGTAGAAAGTGCATATAATTTAATAATACCTATGTTCTTTAATCCTCAAAGATATGATTTTGCACCTGTTGGAAGATATAAGATCAATAAGAGATTAAAATTATCAGGTGAAATAAATGATGATGAAATAGTTCTTGCAAAAAGAGATGTAATAGAAACAATTAATTATTTAAAAGTTCTATATAACGGTGGTGGAACTACAGATGATATAGATAATTTATCAAATAGACGTGTTAGAGGAGTAGGAGAGTTATTATCTATACAAATTAAAGGTGGAGTATCTAAAATGTCTAAGATGGTTAGAGAAAAAATGCAAACTCAAGACATCAATACATTAACACCGCAAAGTTTATTAAACACTAAACCTCTTAATGCGTTAATATTAGAATTCTTTGGAAGTGGACAATTATCACAATTCATGGATCAATCTAATCCACTTGCAGAATTAACACATAAAAGAAGAATATCAGCGTTAGGACCTGGAGGTTTATCAAGAGATAGAGCAGGATTTGAGGTACGTGACGTACACGATTCACACTATGGTAGAGTTTGTCCAATAGAAAGTCCAGAAGGACCAAATATAGGACTTATAGCATCACTTTCAACTTATGGTAAAGTTAATAAATATGGATTTATTGAAACACCATTTGTAAAAGTTAAAGATGGAGTAGCTGATTTCAATGATATTAGCTATTTAGGAGCAGATGAAGAAGAAGGATTATTCATTGCCCAAGCAGATTCAAGAATAGATGAAAAAGGTAGATTCTTAGATGATGAAATAATATGTAGATATGGAGATCAAATAGTTCACGTTGCTAAAAATCAAGTTAATTTAATGGACGTTTCTCCTAAACAAATAGTTTCAGTATCTGCAGGACTTATACCATTCTTAGAACACGATGATGCCAACCGTGCACTTATGGGATCAAACATGCAAAGACAAGCAGTACCATTACTTAAAACAGAAGCACCTTATGTAGGAACAGGACTTGAAAGAAAAGTTGCAGTAGATTCAGGAGCTGTTGTTGTTTCAGGTGTAGATGGTAAAGTTACTTATGTTGATGCAAATAGAATTATTGTAACAGATAAAAGTAAAAAAGAACATGTATATAGATTGTTAAACTTTGAAAAATCAAATCAATCTATGTGTTTACATCAAAAACCAATAATAGATCTTGGAGATGAAGTTAAAAAAGGTGATATACTTGCAGACGGACCTTCAACTGCTGGTGGAGACTTAGCTTTAGGTAAAAATATATTACTAGCATTCATGCCTTGGGAAGGATATAATTTCGAGGATGGAATTTTAATTTCTGAAAGATTAAGAAAAGATGATGTATTCACATCATTACATATAGAAGAATTTGATGTAGAAGCTAGAACTACAAAACTTGGAGAAGAAGAAATAACTAGAGAAATACCTAATGTTTCAGAAGATGCATTACGTAATTTAGATGAAAATGGTATTATTCGTGTGGGAGCTTATGTAGAACCAGATGATATATTAGTTGGTAAAGTAACACCTAAGGGAGAAACTGAACCACCTGCAGAAGAAAGATTATTAAGAGCTATATTTGGTGAAAAAGCAAAAGATGTTAGAGATACATCATTAAGATTACCACATGGGGTTAAAGGAACAGTTGTAGATGTTTTAGTATTATCTAAAGAAAATAAAGATGATTTAAAAGCTGGAGTAAATAAAACAGTTCGTATATATATAGCTGAAAAAAGAAAAATAATGGTTGGAGATAAGATGTCAGGAAGACATGGTAATAAAGGGGTTATATCTCGTGTGTTACCAGTTGAAGATATGCCACATTTAGAAGACGGAACTCCAATTGATATTTGTTTAAATCCATTAGGGGTGCCATCTCGTATGAATATAGGACAAGTATTAGAGGTTCACTTAGGACTTGCTATAGGAGATATGGATAAATATATAGCAACACCTGTATTTGATGGAGCTACTGAAGAAGATGTTAAAAACTACTTAGAAGAAGCTGGATATCCAAGAACAGGTAAAGTTAAATTAATAGATGGAAGAACTGGAGAATATTTTGATAATCCAGTAACAGTTGGAAGAATGTATATGTTAAAACTACACCATTTAGTTGAAGATAAGATGCATGCTAGAGCAATAGGACCATATTCACTTGTAACTCAACAACCATTAGGAGGTAAAGCTCAATTTGGTGGTCAAAGATTAGGGGAAATGGAAGTTTGGGCATTAGAAGCATATGGAGCATCAAATATACTTCAAGAAATGCTAACTGTTAAATCAGATGATATTAATGGAAGAACAAAAACATATGAATCAATAATTAAAGGTAAATCTATGCCAGAGGCAGATGCACCTGAATCATTTAAAGTTTTAGTGAAGGAGTTCCAATCTTTAGGATTAGATGTAAATCTATACGATAAAGAAGGAGCAAGAATAGAGTTAGATAATAACTTTGAAGGATAAGAAAAACTAAAATAAGGGAGGCTTATATTCCATGAGTATAAGAGATTTTGATAGTATTCAAATTAAACTTGCTTCTCCAGAAAAGATACTTGAATGGTCTTTTGGTGAAGTAACTAAATCAGAAACAATAAATTATAGAACATTAAAACCAGAACCAGATGGATTATTCTGTGAAAAAATATTTGGTCCAACAAAGGATTATGAATGTTCTTGTGGTAAACATAAGAAAATGAAAGATAAAGGTACTGTATGTGAAAAATGTAAGGTTATGATTACAACTTCTAAAGTTAGAAGAGAAAGAATGGGTCATATTAAACTTGCAACACCTATTGCACATATTTGGTATTCAAAAGGAACTCCTAATAAAATGAGTTTACTTTTAGGTATAAGTACTAAAGATTTAGAATCTGTACTATATTTCTCAAGATATATAGTTATAGATGGTGGAAATACTGATTATAAAAAATATAGTATAATAAGAGAACAACAATATAGAAATGTTCTTGAAATGGGTAATATAGGAACATTCCGTGCTAAAATGGGTGCAGAAGGAATATTAGAATTACTTCAAGAATTAGATCTAAAACAATTAGAAAAAGAATTAGAAGATGAAATAGATGGAGAAACATCTAACCAAAAGAGAAAAAAATCTGTTAAAAGATTGAAAATAGTTAGAGATTTCTTAATTTCTGGAAATAAACCTGAATGGTTAATTTTAACTGTACTTCCAGTAATGCCAGCAGATTTAAGACCTTTAGTTCAATTAGATGGTGGAAGATTTGCTACTTCAGATTTAAATGATTTATATAGAAGAGTAATAAATAGAAATATTCGTCTACAAAAATTAATTGAATCAAATGCACCAGAAATAATGATTAGAAATGAAAAAAGAATGCTTCAAGAAGCAGTAGATGCTCTTATTGATAATGGAAGACGTGGGAAACCAGTTCTTACACAAACAAATAGAGAATTAAAATCATTATCTAACATGTTAAAAGGTAAACAAGGAAGATTTAGACAAAACTTACTTGGGAAACGTGTGGATTATTCAGGAAGATCTGTTATAGTAGTTGGTCCTAATTTAAAAATTAATCAATGTGGATTACCAAAGAAAATGGCTCTTGAATTATATAAACCTTTCTTAATGAGAGAATTAGTTAAAAGAAGCTTAGCAACTAATATTAAGGTTGCAAAGAAAATGGTAGAAGAAGAAAATGAAGAAGTTTGGGAATTAATAGAAGAAATTATTAAAAATCACCCGGTATTACTTAACCGTGCCCCAACTTTACATAGATTATCTATACAAGCATTTGAACCTACATTAATAGAAGGAAAAGCTATTAGATTACATCCATTAGTATGTTCAGCATTCAATGCCGATTTCGATGGAGACCAAATGGCTGTACACTTAGTGTTATCACCTGAAGCTCAAGCAGAAGCAAAACTATTAATGTTAGCTACAAATAATATAATTGCGCCATCAAGTGGAAAACCTATAGCAGTTCCATCTCAAGATATGGTTATGGGTTGTTACTATATGACTAAAGAAAGAGAAGGAGAAATCGGAGAAGGTAAATCATTCTCAACTATAGATCAATTAATTACAGCTTATCAAAATAAGACTGTTGGAACACATGCTTTAATTAGTGTGAGACTTGATAATGGTGAAATAATTAGAACAACTCCAGGAAGAATAATGTTTAATTTAATGCTTCCTGAAGAAATAAGAAATTATTCTATAACTTATGGTAAAGGAGAATTAGGAAAATTAATTGCTACTTTATACGATAATTATGGATTTGAAAAAACTTGTGTATTAATAGATAAAATTAAAGAATTTGGATATCACTATGCAACACTTGCTGGAATAAGTGTTGGAATAGAAGATTTACAAATTCCACCAACTAAAAAAGCTATATTAGAACAAGCTGAAAAAGATGTAGAAGCTATAGAAAATTCATATAAAGCTGGAGAAATCATTAATGATGAAAGATATAGAAGAATAGTTCAAGTTTGGCATAAAGCTACAGATGATGTAACTAATGCGATGATGAACAATCTAGATCAATTCAACCCAGTATATATGATGGCCAATTCTGGAGCCCGTGGATCTGTTGCACAAATGCGTCAATTAGGTGGAATGCGTGGAATGATGGCAAATACTAAAGGGGAAATTATAGAAATACCTATTAAAGCAAACTTTAGAGAAGGTCTAAACGTATTAGAATTCTTTATGTCATCACACGGAGCAAGAAAAGGATTAGCAGATACTGCCTTAAGAACTGCCGATTCAGGATACTTAACTAGAAGACTAGTTGATATATCTCATGAATTAATAATCAATAAAGAAGATTGTGGAAATGTTCATGATGGAATAGAAGTTACAGACCTTATATATGAAGGTAAAGTTATAGAAAAATTAGAAGATAGAATTTATGGAAGAAATTTAGCTGAAGATTTATATGATAATGATGGTAACTTGATAGCAACAGCAAACACGTTAATAAATAAAGAAGTTCTTGCTAAGATCAAAGATGCAAATATATCTATGGTTAAAATGCGTAGTCCATTAACTTGTAAATTAGAAAAAGGAGTATGTAAAAAATGTTATGGTATAGATTTATCTAACCATAAAGAAGTACTACTTGGAGAAGCAGTAGGAGTTATTGCAGCACAATCTATAGGAGAACCTGGTACTCAGCTTACAATGCGTACTTTCCATACAGGAGGGGTAGCAACTGGAGAAGATGTTAAATCTAATGAAAGAGCTGAAACATCAGGAACTGTTAAACTTGAAAATATAGAAACATATACTTATCCTGATGGAAAAGAAGTAGTAGTTTCACCAGCTGGTAAAGCAATATTAGGTAAATATCGTATTGAAGTACCTTCTGGATCAATGTTAAGAGTTAAAAATGGTCAAAAAGTTAAAAAAGGAGATATCATAGTTGATATAGATCCATATCAAACACCTGTAATATCAACTGTTTCTGGACGTATAGAATTTAGAGATATCTATGTTAAAGAAAATGTTGACGTTAAGTATGGAGTTACAGAAAGACTTGCAATTAAACCTATAGAAAGTACTCAAGTTAAACCTAGAGTATTAGTATTTGATAAAAAAGGTAAGAAAATTAAAGAATATGAAATCTCTTATGGATCATATTTAATGTTTAAAGAAGGAGATCAAATAAATCCAGGGGATATAATATCTAAATTACCTAAATCTGGAGGTAAGAATAAGGATATTACTGGAGGATTGACTCGTGTTCAAGAATTATTTGAAGCAAGAAATCTTAAAGGTAAAGCTATACTTTCAAATACTACAGGAAGAATACTTTATTCAGATAAAATGAAAAAAGGTATGAGAGTTGTAAGTATAGTAGATGAAAATGATAATAAATTATTAGAAGAATATACAATACCTGCTGGAGAACACTTAGTTGTAGGTAATGAAACATTAGTTAAAGCAGGAGATAAAATAACTGAAGGTCCAATATCACCACATGATGTTTTAAGAATAAAAGGAGCAGTTGAAGCACAACAATTCATACTTGAATCAGTTCAAGGGGTTTATAGAAGCCAAGGTGTTACAGTTAATGATAAACATATAGAAATAATAGTTAAACAAATGTTCCAAAAAGTTAGAATTAAAGAATCTGGAGATTCATTATTCTTAGAGGATGAATTAGTTGATAAGAAAACTATTGAAAGTGAAAATAATAAGCTAGTAAATAAAGGTAAGAAACCAGCTATTTATGAACCAGTAATACAAGGTATAACTAAAGCAGCTGTAAATACTGAAAGTTTCATATCAGCTTCATCATTCCAAGAAACAACAAAAGTATTAGCAAATGCTGCTGTTGAAGGTAAAGTTGATAAACTAGAAGGATTAAAAGAAAATGTTATCATAGGTAAGAAGATACCTGGAGGAACAGGATTTAAAAAATATAAAGAACTTGAAGTTGATTTAGGGGAACCTGAAGTTATAACAGATATAATAATAGAAGAATAATCTTAAAGGAGGAAATTTCCTCCTTTAGGAATTATTAAGGAGTAAAAATGAAGGGTAAATTATTTATTGTCTCAGGTCCATCTGGATCTGGTAAATCAACAGTTACACAAATAGTTAGAGATATATTAAATATTCCTCTTGCAATTTCTGTTACTACGAGAGCTATGAGAAATGGTGAAGTAGATGGTAAAGATTATTATTTTATTTCAAAAGAAGAATTTGAAAATAAGATAAATAATGATGAATTATTTGAATATGCTAATGTACATGGAAACTATTATGGTACTTTAAATTCTGAAATAGAAAAAAGACTAGAAAGTGGTCAAAATGTAATATTAGAAATAGATGTTCAAGGTGGAGTAATTGCAAAAGGTAAAAGACCAGATTCAACTCTTGTGTTCTTTAAGGCTCCAAGTCTTGAAGTCTTAGAACAAAGATTAAGAGGAAGAAATACTGACAGTGAAGAAGTTATTCAAAAAAGACTTAAAAATGCAATTGGTGAATTAAAATTTGAAGAAAGATATGATCATGTTATAATAAATTATGATATAGATAAGTCTGTTCAAGAATTAATTGATATAATTGAAAAATAAGGGGAAATATATGAAAAAAGAAAAAATTTCAGTAGATGAATTATTAGAGGTAGTTCCTAATAAATATGAGCTTGCAATACTTGCAGGAAAAGTAGCTAGAAAAGAATTTATTGACGGTGTAGAAAAGTTTAAAATAATAGATAAAGTATTTGAAAATATATTAGATGGAAAAGTAAAAATAGTTGAATCTGAGTAGTTAGGTCTTGACAAATTTAATTTCCATATTATACTTATATTAATGGAGGATATATGACTGTAAGAAAATATTCAGAAGATGAATTAAAAATAATTGATACTGTTGATATAGTTGAAGTTGTTGAACAGTTTGTTAGTCTTAGTAAACATGGTAATTCGTATACTGGATTTTCTCCGTTTAAAAGTGAAAAAACACCATCTTTTTCTGTGAAACCTAGTGATAAAATTTTTAAGGATTTTTCAACGGGTATAGGAGGGAACGTTATTTCTTTCTATGCTAGAATGAAGAATATATCATATAGGGAAGCAATGCAGGAACTAGCTGGTATTTATGGAATAAGGTTGTCGAATACGACTAATAAATTTGTAAATAAAGAGACTATTTATCATAAAATATTAAAAGATGCAAACGATGTTTTTAGAAGAAATCTTTTAGAGAATCAAAGGGCATTAGAATACATGCAAAGTAGAGGTTATAGTTTAGAAAACTTAAAAAAATATAATATAGGGTATGCTAAAGACGGATGGAATTTACTTTTAAGTGAATTATCTGAAAAGTATACAGTAGAAGATATATATAAGTCTGGACTAATAACTATGAATAATGAAAATACTAATTATTTTGATTCTTTTAGAGATAGAATAATGTTCCCTATATATAATGTTAGAAATCAAATAATTGCTTTTGGTGGAAGATATATAGGTAGTGATAGTGAAAGCCCTAAATATATAAACTCTGTTGAAACTGAGATTTTTAAAAAGAGTAATGAACTTTATGGTATATTTGATATGGGAACAGCATTAAAAAATAATAAATATGCTATATTGACAGAAGGGTATTTAGATGTATTAAAAACACATATAAATGGGTTTGAAACAGCAGTTGCATCACTAGGTACAGCATTTACAGAAAATCAAGCTAAACTTTTAAAAAGATATGTTGATAGTATAATAATATTATATGATAATGATGAAGCAGGTAAAAATGCAACTAAGAAAGTAATTAATATATTAAATAATTTAGAATTTAATATAAAATGTTTAAGACTTCCAGAAGGTATAAAAGATCCTGATGAATATTTTAATAAATATAATAGTAATGAATTTACAGAACTTTTAAAACATTCTATATCTCCTTTAGATTATTTATTTGATGTAGATTTAAAAAATTTAAATTTAAATGAATCTAGTGCTAAAAGAGATGCTATTAAGAGAATGAAAAGTTACTTTGAAAATATATCAAATCATATAGTATATAAGGATGATTTAGTTAGATTTTCTAAGTATATAAATGTAGATTTAGACTATTTAGAAAAAGAATACTATGTAACTAAAACTACTTCTCAAAAAAAAGTAGAAGTTAGTAATGTTGAAATAGAAAAAAAATATACACAGGATATTAGGAAAGATCTAGAAAAAAGAAAAATTGAAGCATTGATATATTCAAATGAGGTCACACAAGAATATAGAGATTTAATAGCAGAATTAGAAATTTTAGATCCTATATATAAAGAATTAGATAAGAAGTTAAATTCAATTGATTATTCTATAGAAAAACTTAAAAATATTTATCTAACAGAAGAGGAAGATGAAATATTACTTGATGTGGTTACTGATAAGGAACCAGAGTTAAAAAAATTAACAGAAGAAAAAGCGATAAAATTATTTAAAGACTGGTTAACCTTCTACATTGATGAAATGATAAAACAAACAGAAAATTTTGCTGAAATTGATGTTATAAATAAAAAGTTTAGAAATACTCAATTGAAGAATAAATTAAATAATTCGAATTCTATTATGAAGTTAAAAGAAGTATATAACGAGATTAATGAATTAAGGGGAGACTAATATGGCTACAAGCAAAGAAAATTTAAAAGAAAATATAGCTAGCTTGATAAAAAAAGCTAAAGAAGATAAAATTATTAGCCGTGAAGAAGTTAATGAGATTATGAGTGGAAATTTTTCTAAAGATAAAATTGACGCTATGTTTTTTAAATTAGAAGAAATGAATATTGAAATTGTTAATAAAGTGGCCGATAAAAAGAAAGAACTTAAGAAAAAAGTAGATAAATTGGAAGAAGATATAGTTGAAAAGATAGATATTGATGATAGTGAAGTTGAAGAATTAATAAATGAAGATTTAACTCATGTCGGAGAGTCTTCTGAAATTGATGAACCAATTAAAATGTACTTAAGAGAAATTGGTCAAATCCCTCTTCTAACTAATGAAAGAGAGTTAGAATTAGCTAAGAGAATTAGTGAAGGTGATGAAAAAGCAAAACAAGAATTAATGGAATCAAATCTAAGATTAGTAGTAAGTATTGCTAAGAAGCATACAAATAGAGGACTTAAGTTATTAGATTTAATACAAGAAGGTAATATAGGTCTTATGAAGGCGGTTGAAAAATTTGAATCAAATAAGGGATTTAAATTTTCTACTTATGCTACTTGGTGGATAAGACAAGCTATAACACGTGCTATAGCAGATCAAGGTAGAACTATAAGAATACCTGTACATATGATAGAAACTATTAATAAGATAAAGAAAGCGTCAAGAATACATCTTCAAGAAACTGGGAAAGAACCTACTGCAGATTATTTAGCTAAAAAAGTAGAAATGCCAGTAGAAAAAGTAAAAAACATATTAGAAATGAACCAAGATCCTATATCTCTTGAAACTCCTGTAGGAAATGAAGAGGATAGTGAATTAGGTGATTTCGTTGAAGATGATAAATTCTTAAATCCACATGAAGCTACGCTTAGAACAGTTTTAAAAGAACATCTTGATGAAGTTCTTAAAAAAGAATTGAATGAAAGAGAAGAGGCAGTATTAAGATTAAGATATGGGCTTGATGATGGTGCACCTAAAACTTTAGAAGAAGTTGGTAAAATATTTGATGTAACTCGTGAAAGAATTCGTCAAATTGAGGTGAAAGCTATTAATAAACTTAAAGCTAGTAAGAAAAAAAATAAATTAGAAGAATTCAGAACATAAAGGAATATTTAATGGTATTCCTTTATTCTGTTTAATAAAAATTTCACTTATTTTTTATAAAGGCAATGTAAAGTATTAAA
>NZ_LOHY01000003.1 GCF_001559795.1 Pseudostreptobacillus hongkongensis
ATTAAAGGTGGTCACTTTCACCGTCTCGTTCTGGCGTCCCATCAGACGATCCCAACCCGCACCGAAAATCGGGAACGTGTTTTTGCTCACCGCAATATCAAGGTCGAGATCGTCAACCGTTTTGCCGAGCACCAGACGCGATCGAATCAACTGGATCTCGGCATCCGATGCTGGCGGTTTGTTGGCTAACGCCGAACCGATGACCTGCACCAGCGAATTACCGCCACTTTGTTCGATTTGAACCAGTGCATCGGCGCTGTAAATCGGCGTGGCGAAGAAGGTGTAAATCACGGCACAGAGGGCGAATACGGCAGTGATGCCAAGCACCCACCAGCGCGCTTCAATGACGGTGCCGACCAGACGACCAATATCGATTTCATCACTGCCCGTTACCGGAGCGGCATGTTGTTTTACTTTTTCTGTCATTCTTATACCTGCTCTGCGTTCAATGCCTGCGCCCACTGGCGGGCAGACCGTTCAAGTAATGTGTACACCGCTGCAAACGTTTCCCGACTTTTGCGATAGGGGTCGGGGATTTCACATTCGTTATCCCAGTGACCAAACAGCATCACTTTGCCGCGCATCTCCGGCGCTATCTCGCATAAACGGGCGATATGGCGCTTTTCCATGGTCAAAATCAGGTCGTAGTTGCGACACAGGCGGCGGCTGATTTGCCGGGCGCAGTGACCTTCCAGAGACAGTTGATGTTCTGCGGCGACGCTGATGGCGGTAGGATCAGCGCCTTTACCTACCAACGCA
>NZ_LOHY01000004.1 GCF_001559795.1 Pseudostreptobacillus hongkongensis
TTGTTTTTTTAATATACATTCAATCTTTTTAAATATTGTTTTTTATTTTTAAATTATGTATAATATATACAAAGAAGGAGGCTCTTATGAACAAACTTGATAAAATTTTAAATGATCTAAATATAGATGGATTATTACTTACAGACTATTACAACAAAAGATACTTTACAGGATTTTCTGGAAGTACTGGTATAGCTCTTGTTACAAAACATGGAAAATATTTCATTTCAGATTTTAGATATACTGAACAAGCAACAAAACAAGTTACACCTTATGGATTTGAATTTATTGAAGATAATGCAAGAAATTATTCTAAATTAGTAGAGCTTGCAAAAAAAGATAATGTTAAATCACTAGGTATAGACAATCTTGCACTTAGTTTTTCTGAATATGAAAGTATTAAAGAAGCATTTGATTTCGTAACTATTGTTAAAGCAAGTTCAAATTTATTAGATTGTAGAAAAATTAAAACAGCTGAGGAAATCAGTAAAATTGAAAAAGCAATTAAAATAAGTGAAGAAGCATTACTTGAAACATTACCTAAAATCAAACCAGGTATGACAGAAATAGAAGTTGCTGCTATACTTGAATACAATCAAAGAAAAAGAGGTGCTAGTGGTACATCATTTGATACTATAGTTGCAAGTGGTTATAGATCAGCTATGCCCCATGGTGTAGCAAGTAATAAAGTAATTGAAAAAAATGAATTTATTACTATAGACTATGGTTGTTATTTTGAAGGATATGCAAGTGATATTACAAGAACAGTATTTTTAGGTGATAAAATAGAAGATAAAATGTTTGAAATATATGAAACTGTTAGACGTGCAAATGAAATTGGTTGTGCTTCGTTAAAACCTGGAATATCTGGTAAAGAAGTAGATAAAATTGTTCGTGATTCTATGGGTGAATATGAACAATATTTTGGACATTCTTTAGGACACTCATTTGGACTTGAAGTCCATGAATTCCCCATGCTTGCATCAAGAGATACATCTTTACTTAAGGAAGGAACTCTTATAACAGTTGAACCTGGAGTATATATTGCTGATTACTGTGGAGTTAGAATAGAAGATGATTTATTAATAACAGAAGATGGTGTTAGACAGCTTACAAGTTTAACTAAAGAATTGATTAAATTATAAAAGAAGACCAAAAAAAACATATACCAAAAAACTGGACAGTAAAATTTAAAATTACTAGAAAGTTTGGAGGTATATGTTTTTTTATGGGAAGAAAATCAAAATTAACATTAGAAAAGAAAGTTGAAATGATTGAATATGCT
>NZ_LOHY01000005.1 GCF_001559795.1 Pseudostreptobacillus hongkongensis
TAGAATTAATTAGAATAAAAAATAAAAGGAGAGATTATGAAGAAATATGCGATTATTTTATTGCCACAACTTATATTGGCAACCACTGTAGGAACTGATATAAAAATGGAAGGGTTAAGACCTATTTTAGAAATTAATGTAGAGCCACATGAAAATGTTTCTTTAAAAACAAAAATAAGCTATGATATGGTTGAGCAAAATGTTGAAGGAAAGTATAAAGTAAATGATTATGTTGAAGTTAGTGCTGAAGCTTTTGTAGGATATGAAAATATAAAGGAAGATAATAGTAAATTAGAAAAACAAAAATTTGAATATGATAAGAAAGTTTTAGAAAATCTAAACAGTGAAATAGAAAATGAAAATGATTTAGATAAAATTATTGACTCTATAAGAAAATTAGACAATAGACATGAAATTAAAGAGTCTATTAAAAATGAAGTTACTAGAAAAGATGTATATAAGAAATTAAAAGAAAAAATAGAATCTTATGGAACTAGATTTGGAAACACATCAGAATTATTGAAAAAAGCCATAGAATCTAAAACTACAATTGAAGAACAAAATAATATTGTTAATGCTATGATTAATATTAAAACTTATACTAATGGAAAGGAAGATTATTTAAGAGAAGGAGCTCAAATTTTTCAAAATGCTTTTGATAATG
>NZ_LOHY01000006.1 GCF_001559795.1 Pseudostreptobacillus hongkongensis
ATTAACTATGTTTATTCCATTGTTAAGTATAATGAAAATGACTATATTATGTTTGGACCAGAATCATGTGGAATCCCTGAAAAAATATTAAATAAATATAAAGAAGATAATATAACTACACCAATATATTATCTAAATGTAAAACCACATTTAGGTACTGCTTATACTACTGTAATATGTTATGTTATATCAAGATATAATAAACTTAAAGGAATAGATGTTAAGTTTATTACAGGAACTGATGATCGTGGTCAAAAAATAGAAGAAAGTGTTAAAAAAAATAATGTTACATCACAAGAATGGATAGATTCTATGAAATCTGATTTTATTAAATTGTGGTATAAATTAAATATAGAATATGATGAGTTTGTTAGAACAACTAATCCTACACATGAAAATGTTCAAAAAATTATAGAAACTGTTTATAAAAATGGATATATATAGTGGTGAATATATAGGGAAATATTCTGTTAGTGAAGAAGCTTTTGTTACAGAATCACAACTTGTAGATGGTAAAAATATGGGTGAAGAAGTAATAGATATAGTAGAAAATCATATTTCTTTAAACTATCAAAATATCAAGATAAATTACTTAAATTTTATGAAAATAATCCTGATTTTATAAAACCACAAAGTAGAAGAAATGAAGTTATACCTTTTGTAAAACAAGGATTACAAGATTTATCTATTTAAAGAACTTCATTTCTACTTGATTCTGGATTTATAGATACATTTAGATATTTTTATCCAGATAAAGAATTTGTATATTCTTGGTGGTCGTATAGAGGGAATGCTGGAAAGAATAATAGTGGCTGGAGAATAGACTATTTTTGTGTTTCAGAAAGTTTAAAAAATAGAATAACTGATTCTGAAATACAGTTAAATATAGGAGGTTCAGATCATTGGCCTGTAGTTTTATATATAAAGTAAAGGGGCTGTTGCAATTCA
>NZ_LOHY01000007.1 GCF_001559795.1 Pseudostreptobacillus hongkongensis
CCTATTCCTTCTCCACCATCTATTCTATATTCTCGCATACCTTTATATATTTGAACTAAAGCAGTTCCTCCACCCGCAACTTCCCCTTCTTCTACTGCATCACGAGTTGCATTCACTGCATCTTCTAGTCTCATTTTCTTTTCTTTCATTTCTTCTTCTGTAGCTGCACCTCCCTTAATCACTTCTACCCTTCCTGCAAGTTTTGCACGTCTTTCATGTAATTTTTCTTTTTCATATTGTTATTTAGTTTCTTCTATCTGTGATTTTATCTGATTATTTCTTTCCACTCTTTCATCTGA
>NZ_LOHY01000008.1 GCF_001559795.1 Pseudostreptobacillus hongkongensis
TTTTATATTGACATTAACAAAAATATTTAATGATATAAAAAATGTAAAAAATAATAATAACTTTTTCATAATAATTCTCTCCTTTAAATATAATTAATTTATAAACTTTAATAAAGTTATAGCTAAATTGTTATAATTTGTCAATTAATAACTTGATTTTATATTAGTTATTTTTGGTCGCATTTCAAAGAAATACGAAAGTACAAGTGTCACTTCTTTAGTTTTAGAAGTTCTATAAGGCACAAAAACAACTAAAGTAAGTTATTCAATATCTACTCCAATCATCTTTAATTTTATTTTTATTTCTTTCTCCATTTTCTCTTTATCAAAATAATAAGATACTGTATTTACTTTTATCATTATTGTATCAATTATTTTTCTTAAAGGAGGAAAATATGAAGATATATTTTTTATTATATTTAATCTTTTTTCAAAATATTTTAATTTAGAATACATTGCACTGTTATTTTTATTCAAGTCTTCTATTTGTTTATTCCTATATAATATTTTACTTTCATTTTGATCATTTATACTTACTAAATATTGTTCTTTTTGTTTTAATTTTTCATTTTCTTCATTTAATTTTTGTATTTCTTTTTATTTCAATTATTTATACTTTAAAAATACTTCTTATATATTAAAAAAATGTACATCCAAGCTTTTTTCTGTCAAGTTTGTTGTACATTTTCTCTATCTTTTATATATTTTTTATTTTTTTTCTAATTTTTCAATTCTATTTAATAGTTCCTTGATAGTTTCTGTTAATGTATTTATCTTTTCTTCAGATATTTTAATTTTTGTCTTAAGTTTTTCAACTTCATTTGTTTCTTTTACTTCTTCTTTTTCGGTTCTTCACAAATATTTAA
>NZ_LOHY01000009.1 GCF_001559795.1 Pseudostreptobacillus hongkongensis
TTTAATCATTAGGAGACAAAATGAAAGTAATAACTAGAAAACTAATGTATATATATATATGTGCTGTACATTCAACTATACGTAAAACAGCATATACACTAACAGGTACATGTAATAATGGAGGAGGGAACAATGCAACAGTATTTGGAAATCATAATGATATGACTGCAGCACCTAATAACTTAGAAATCGGTGAAAAAAATATAATGTGGAACCCGGAAAAGATAATATATTTAGGAGATAATGTACAGGGTGTTGGTGGTAAATATGCTCTATATATAGGAAACAGGGCTGGACAAGCTGGTTGGGGACATAATAAGATAGTTGTTGGTGAAAGTGCTGGAGATAGTGCTACAGGTTCTTATCAATTTACTTTTGGAAGATTAGCTGGATGGAATACTAGTTCTGAATATATATTTAATTTTGGTGAAAGTAGTGGTAGAAGAATAGGTG
>NZ_LOHY01000010.1 GCF_001559795.1 Pseudostreptobacillus hongkongensis
GTTTAATATTTAATCCATCATTAGAATCATTCTTTGTAACTTTAATGTTATCTTTAGCCGTAGCTCCATTAACTGTTCCCTCACCTTTTATCTTTAAAATTTCTCCTAATTTTTTACTTATAGGACTATCATCGTTTCCTTGGAATGATATCTGCTTATTAGTAAGTTCTGTTATATTTTTAGATGAATTTTCTATAGCTTTATCTAATGCACTTAAAGCTGAACCAACATCTTTATGATTAGTTACTGT
>NZ_LOHY01000011.1 GCF_001559795.1 Pseudostreptobacillus hongkongensis
GTTAATTTTAAAGGGTTTGTTGATATTTTTCAACATTTTTTTCTTTTGTTAAAAAATCAAGAGTATTCTCAACCCTTGATTTTTAGATGCTTTCTTTATATTTAAGTATTTTTGCATTTCAAATTACACGTTACCTTCATTGATGTTTTTTTTAATTTCCTAAATTAAATTTATACTAAAGTCCATCCTAATAAAGCAATGATTATTTCGTATTCAGTTTGTTGGTACATGTTCTAATTTAGGTCTATATATTATATATTTTTTGAGACATTTTAATTTTTAATTGAAATAAATGTTACTGTTAATAAGTATTTATTTTTACTTATTAGCAAATATTTTTAAAAGATAATAGAAATGATATATAATTCATTTAAAAATATTATATTTTAAGAAAAAAAGCATCCAATAAAGACTTATATTAAATCTATCTACAAATGATAGTTCTGAAGTCATAAAATTAGATACTTTTTATTTTTAATATTATAATCCCTTAAATTTGCATATACAACCATTTATTTTGTAATTTATATTTAACTTTAGTTAGTATTTAATTTTTTTTACTAATTCTTCTAAATTTTGAAGTTTTTTAGTTAAATTTTCAATTTCTAAATCATCATTACTATAACTTATACCAAATTGATAAGATAATCCTAAACCAACTGAAAATTGAACTTTAGTATTAATTGAACTGTTTAGTCTAGCAATTACATTTCCATTTGGATCACCACCACTAATTCCTAAAGCAAAAGCATGTTCTCTACCATACATTCCATATCCAAATGAAATATTTAAAAGTCTATCATCACTAATATTAACTTGTGGTAAACTTGAAATTGCAATAGCACTTGCTATACCAGCATTAGCTTTAATACTTTTTTCATTTATATTATCAAATAACTGTAATTTTTCATTTGATTTTGTTAAATCAATAGTCTTTAATTTCTCATCTATCAATTCTTTAGATTTGCTATCTGTTAAAAGTCCTTTTTCTTCTAATTTTTTAGTATAAATATTGACATCTATATTACTAGCATCTTTTTTTTCTAAACTCATTAATCTATTATCAATTTTAGAACTTTTCATGTAACTATTTTCAAGTATTTCTTTTATATTTATATCTGTTATTAATTTCTTATCTTCTTTTCCTAAACTTAATACTTTAATATACTTATCTACATTTATATTATCTCCAGAAATATTAGATTTATTATCAATTTTTTCTTCTACTTCTTTTTTATTATATAAAGAACTCAAATTATCATGTAGCTTTTCATCTGTAATTAAATTAGATTTTGATAACATATTCTTATATTCCCCAACATTAATGTTACTAGAATCAGTTTCTGCTAATTCCTTATTATCTAATATATTACTTAAATGCTCTTTTGTAACATTACTTTTTAATAATGATTCATCTTTTAATTTAGCATACTCTCCCTTTTCTAATAAGCCAGAATAATCATGATTAGATGTTCTATCATTTATAAGTCCATCAATTTTACTTTTATTATATATATTTTCTCCACCATTTAGGTAATTATATAATATTTTACCACTTATTAAATCATTAGAAGTTGAGGCAATTTTACCTATAGTTAATAATTTTAGTGCTTGATTTTTTAAAGTTTCATCATCACTATTTGACAAATCTTTAAATAAATATGAACTAAAATCATTATCAGTATTTTTGTTATATAATATATCTTTAAATTGTTTTAGAGTTATAGCATCACTTTCATTTAAAGCTCTCTCAACATTTACTATACGTCTAAGGTGGGTATTATTCCCAATTGATAATGAATTATCTACTGATTCAGAGTTATTTCCAAGAACAATAGAATATGATTTCGTTTCATCTATTCTTACATTACTACCAAATATGTAATTAAAGCGCATACCTTCAGGATAGTTATCGCTATTTATAACACCTGTATAATCTTTAGGTCCATAGAAATCTTCACCATACCAATTATTTGTTCCAAAATTAAATGAATCATAACCAACCATATAATTACTATCACCTATGGTATATGTTGGATACTTATTATATAAACTAAAACTTTTATTATTTTTACCTAATACAAATGAATTATCACCTTTTACACTATTATCTTCACCCATACCTATAGAATATGCTGATCCATCTGTCATACCATTACCTATAGCTATAGCTCCTTCATGTTGGGGATAGTTTACAAACCCTATAGATACATTATTCCCACCAATATTTGGACTATTTGTTATACCTATAGCTACCGAATTATCATTACCTGTACTATTCTCATTTCCTATTGTAACAGAACTATTTTTTCTTATTGTATTATTGTTTCCTATAACAACATTATTATCTCCTGTTATTGTATTGGGATTACCTTTAATAATATTATTTTCTCCACCGAAAGATATATCAAATAAAATTAGTGATATTAAAATTAAATATTTTTTCATAATAGCCCCCTATTTAATTTTTCTCTTTATTAAATTTTCTAGTTCTGCTATTTTTTTATTTAATTCATCTATTTTACTGTTTCTATTATTAACTTTAACATTAGGAATGGCAAATTGATATGCACCACCTACACCTATACCAAAGCCAGCTTTTGTATTAATTGATGTATTTACCTTATATACAAAACTTCCACTAGGTTCTGTTCCACTAATTCCAAGTGCAAAAGCATGTTCTCCTGAATACATACCATAACTTACTCCAATATTAAATAATTGATTATTTGTAGTATTTATTTGCGTTAAACTTCCTACAGCTATAGCATTTGCAACACCTGAAATGGCTTTTTCTGATTCTTGATTAGCTTTAGTCAACTTTTCTTCTAAAGAAGATATTCCTATTTTAGAAAACCTGTCTTCTAAATATGACTTTAATTTAGTATCAGTTATCAATCTATTTTTAGGATTGTTTAAATCACTACTATCACTTAATTTTTCAACATATTTATCAACTTCTATATTACTTCCATCTTTTTTAGAATATTGTGATAATTTCTCTTCTAATTTTGTATTATTTGTATAATTAGAAGTCAAATATTCATTAATTTTTGTATCAGTTACTAAAGATCCAGTTGGATTTAAAATATTAGACCCATTACTCAATTTTTTAACATATTCAATAATGTTTATATTTTTAGCATCTTTATCTGCTTTTAAATCAAGCTTTCCATCAACAATATTTTTATTTAAATAATTCTCAGTTAAATATTTATTAACTATTTTATCTGTAACAAAAGAACCTTTAGGAGTTTGTATATTGGCACCTTCACTTAGTTTTTCAACATATTTATCTACCTGTATATTACTTGCATCTGTAAAACTAACTTCTTTATTTCCTAATTTATCTAATATATATTTTTTATTCAATTCAGATTTCTTTAAAACTTCATTTTTAAAATTATCAAAATCAGTTTTCTTTACAAAATTACTTGTATCAATACTTCCAGAATTATTAGATAAATTTTGAATTTTTGTATCTATTTCAGCTTTAGTGTATGTATAATTAGATATATAGTCATAAGCTGTTTTACCTGTAATAAAATTAGTATCACTATCTGAAATTGTTCCTTTATTTAAAATATTTAATAATTTTTCTTTAGCTTTTACTTCATCAATATTAGAAAAATCTTTTTTTAAATATTGACTTAAATCTACTTCATTATTAGCCATAGTTTCAGGTTGTGAATTTTTATTATTTTTAATTAAAGTTTTAGCTTGACCTAATGTTATTACATCACTATCATTTTGAGCTTCCGCAACATTTACTATTCTCCTTTTAGATATTGAATTACCAATAGATAGTGCATTACTTACAGCTTCACTTCCACGTCCTAATACAATAGCATCCGTTACATCATTATTTACCTTTACATCACTACCAAAAATGTATATATCTCTAGAAGTGGCATTTTCAAAAATATTTCTACTTCCAAATACAAAATTAGAGTTCCCTTTTACATTATTTTTCTCTCCAATTACATAATTTTTTTCACCTGAAATATTATTTTCTCTACCACTAACTACTGAATGATTACCTTGATTAATATTTCCATACCCAAAACTAATTGAATATTCACCAGTTATATTCTTAGTACCAAAAGCTATTGATTCTTGTCCTGTAGATTTATTTTCAAGACCTATAGCAATACTTGTAGAACCTAGTGCCTTATTTTTTTTACCTATAGCAATTGAATTGCTCGTATTAGTTTCATTTTCTATTCCTATACTAACTGATTTTTCACCAACTGCTTTATTATTATTCCCTACTGCAACAGCATCATTTCCATTTGCAACATTATCAATACCATCTGCTATTGCATTATCACCTTCTTTACTATTTTCAGCTAATAATATTAAAGAGAACATTGAGAAAACTAAAAATATTTTTTTCATAATAACTCCTTCTTTCCTAATTCTAACTACTGCTTCTAAGTTATGAGCTCTTTTTCTTAAAAAGTTTCTTTCTTTACTATTCAATCTATTCTACTTCATAAATTTTTCACTTTTATTGTACCATAATATAAGTTCTTTTGCCAAATAAAAAGGATATTTTAAAAAATAAGTAAAAGAAATGAAAAAGAACATGTGGTTAATAAACATATAATAGTTTATTAGTACATGTTCTTTTCTTTAATTAGATAATATTCTCATAAATTGATTTGGATGTATCGGATTTGATATACTTCCATCTCTTAAATAATCTATTCTACTTTCATTTTTAGGATCTGGATTATATTCCTTTATTACTACATGATCTCCTTTTGCACTATAAAAGTTTATTTCTCCTATTACTCTACTTCCTTTATAGTTTCTTACTTCTATATCCCCATTTGGCCATAATCTTGTAGACTGCCCTTCTAAATAGCCATCTACTACATTTGACTCTATTATCAATCCATTGTATAAATATTCCTTAAGTCTTCCATTTATTTTTCCGTTTTTTCCATAGTTAAAGTATAATATATCTC
The DNA here is from genome assembly GCF_001559795.1 of Pseudostreptobacillus hongkongensis. Taxonomy (NCBI): domain Bacteria; kingdom Fusobacteriati; phylum Fusobacteriota; class Fusobacteriia; order Fusobacteriales; family Leptotrichiaceae; genus Pseudostreptobacillus; species Pseudostreptobacillus hongkongensis. The sequence goes on from NZ_LOHY01000011.1 coordinate 4,974, forward strand.
CATTATTTCTATATAATATAGCTTTTCCTTCTCTTACATTTGATTTATAATTAAACTCTAATCTATCATTATTTTTATAATAAAGTATAGCTTTACCATTTTTTAATCCCTTTACATAATTAGAGACTTCTTTTGAACCATCTAATAAATATTCTACTGCCTTTCCTTCACGGACTTGTAGAGTATCTAGTGTATATTCACCAGATACTCCTTGTCCATTATATTTTCTACCATTTTCTGCTAGATAATCTCCATTTGAATCTACTCTACTTACTTCAGAACAACTTATAGCAAATAGACCCATCATCAAAAATATTAAACCTTTTTTCATTATAACATCTACCTCCTATTTAGTCTTTTCTAAAGCTTCTAATCTCTTCATTAATTGTTCGATTATAGCTTTATTTTGTTCTTGTTCTTTTCTGTATTCTTGAATCTCTTGTTTATATTCAGCATTTTCACGTATAACATCTTCAAGTTTTTCTTTAAGATCTATTATATCATTTCTATGAGTATCATTATCACGAGTATTTTTATCAAATTGATATCCAATTCCTATTCCAAATGAAACATGTCCTTTTGTATTTAATGCTCCACTTGCTTTATACACTAATGATCCTCTATGATTTAATCCACTTAGTCCTAATGCTATTGCAGTCTCTCCTCTATGAACTCCTACTGAAGCTGCAATATTATGTCTATGCATTCCTATATTACTTACTTGTGGAAGATTTGCCATCGCTACACTTGAAGCTATTCCTGCATTTAGTCCTTTAATTGCATTATTTAATTGTGATCCATTTATTGCATCTTGACTTGTGTTGCTTATTTCTCCAGGTGCTACATTTGTTATCTTAGTATTTCCTGCATCAATTCCTTCAGAAGATATAGTTACTACTGGTTTGTTTTCTCTATTTCCTATCTTAATTGAATCAAATTCTGGATTTTGACTAAATTTAATATTTACTGAATCTTTACCTGTTGTTGTAACAACATTTTTACTACTAAATTTAGTTTCATTATTTGCATCTTCTTTACTTACTTTATCATTACCTAATATTGAAAGTTTTGTTCCTAAATTTCTATGTACATCATCACCAACATTTGCTCCAAAGTCAAGTCCTGCTTTAGATAATGTCTTCAGATCATCTAAGTTTACCGCAGTATTTAATTTCTTATCATCTTCAGTACCGATTAAACCTTCTACAACTTTTTTATCATCTGATTTATTTGCATCTGTTTTAATATCGGCTGCTTTTAATCCACTAGCAACATTACCTAAACTTTGTGGTGTTCCTATTTCATTAGGTTTTGAATTTGGTGCTACAAGGTTAGTCTTGACATCCTCAACTTTAACTTCATCTTTAGTTGCATTACCATTTTTATCTACTAAGTAGAACTTATCACCTTTCTTAACTATAGGGTTACCAGCTTTATCTGTATATGTAATAGGTAATTCTTCTACATCTACTTTTACTGTTGTTACTGTTTTAACCTTTCCAGAAGCATCTATCACTTCTTTTGTTGCAAGTTTTACATTTGTATTTTTACCGTCAGCAAATCTTAATTCATCATTAGGATTTAATTTTTCATCTTCATTTTTGAAATCAGCTGCTGATAATTCTTTTTCACTTTTTCCTACAACAAATCCTGATTTTTCTAAAGCATCTGCTACTTGGTTTCCTGTTACAAACTTAGTTCCATTATTTGGTTTGTTAGTTGCTATCGGTGTTGGTGCTGGTTTACCTGTTTGAGTTATAACATTTCCTTTATCATCAACATCTGTAACATTATAGACTTTTCCATCTTTTGCTATAATTCCAGCTGGTTTTGCACCATCTTTAGGTTGCCCATTTGTTCCTATATCTGCAAGATTATAAGCTTTATTTCCAACTTTAACAAGTTTTGTTCCATCTGCTTTTATTATTTCTGTTGGTGTTATTTCTCCTGTTTCCATTTCAAATGTTAATGTTCTTACACCATTATCATCAGTTTTACCACTTACTTGTATTCCATTCTTACCAACGAATTTAACTTCATTTGAATTTCTTACTTGATCGTTATATGCTTTACTTGTATCTCCTGTTGTCTTATCAGCTGATACTACCCATCCTAAATTTTGTAAATCTCCAACTGTTGCAGCATTATTTGGTTTTGATTTTTCAAAGTCTATAAGACCAGATTTACCAACATTTTCTGGTTTTTCTACTGATGTAGCATTTTCTTTTGGTTTACCATTAGGAAGTACATCTCCCTCATTATACCATTTACCATCATTTGCTATTTGTTTTCCTTCTACTTTAGCAAATGTATTAGCTCCATTTGCAATATTTCCTAATTGTGTAGGTGTTGTAGTTTGTTTGTTTGGTTCAGTATCAGTATTTGAAACATTAGGATTTACAAGATTTGCTTGTATATTTTCCTTAGCTTCTGGTTGTTTATCTAGTGCACTTCCATCAGGATTCTTATATGTTTTTTCTTTTTCATCATAAACTTTTCCATCAAGAGCTTCTGGATAATAGAATTTACCATCTTTACCTTTTACAACTACTTTTCCAGATTCATCTGTATATGTAATAGGCAAGTCAACTACATCTACTTTTACTGTTGTTACTGTTTTTACTTTTCCTGTCGCATCAATTACATCTTTAGTGGCAAGTTTTACATTTGTATTTCTTCCATCTGCAAATCTTAATTCATCATTAGGATTTATCTTTTCATCTTTATTTTCAAAATCTGATTCTCTTAATCCTTGATTTTTACCTACTATAAATCCTGATTTTTCAATAGCATCTGCTACTTGGTTTCCTGTTACGAATTTAGCACCAACATTTTCTTTAACTTTTGCTATTGGTGATGCACTATCTTTAGGTTTTCCATCTGCATTTAAGTCTTTATCAGCATAAACTTTTCCATCAACTATAGTACCTATTGGATCTTTTCCAGCTTTAGGTTTTCCATTTGTATCTATATCTTCGGCATTATACACTTTATTCCCTATTGTTACAACTTTTTTATCAAGTTTGTTGTCATCTGGTTTAACTATTTCTGTTGGTGTTATTTCCCCTGTTTCCATTTCAAATGTTAATGTTCTTACACCTTTATCATCAGTTTTACCACTTACTTGTATTCCATTCTTACCAACAAATTTAACTTCATTAGCATTTCTTACTTGATCGTTATATTCTGTTCCTAAATTTCCAGTAGTTTTATCACTTGATACTACCCATCCCATATTTCTTAAATCGCCAACTGTTGCTGCATTATTATCAGATACTTTATCATTAATTAAGTTTACTAAACCTGCTGCTTTATTATTTGCTCCTGTTATTTTATCTAATCCACTCTTAACATTTCCTAATGTACTTGGATCTGTTGTTCCTGTTTTATCTGTTGCTGCATTTGGATTTACTAAATTAGTTTTTATAGCATCTTTTGCAACTTCTGTTGGTTGTGTTGCTGCTGTACCATCTGCATTTTTAAATGTTTTAGTTGTTGGATCAAATACTTTCCCTGCTAAATCGCTTTCTTTATAGTATTTTCCATCTGCTGCTTTTACTACCTTATCTCCAGCTTCATTTGTATATGCTATTGGTAAGTCTTTTACATCTATTTGTACATTACTTACTTTTCCTTCTGCATCTGTTGTTACTACAGCTCTTGTATTCATTCCATCTACAAAGTTTACTGTATCATATGGTTTTACAAAGTCACGAGCTTCCCCATTATTTTGTAAGTTCCATCCTGCATTTAGTACATCTCCTACTGTTGCTGCATTGTTTTTAATAGCATCTACATTATTAGGTGCAGTTGCATTAATTTTTGGTGAAGTTGTATCTTTTTTAGCACCTTCTAAGTTTCCAGCTATATTTTTTAATGTAGTTGGATTCTTAGTTCCATCTGGTCCATTTACTGATGTTATTACATCACCTTTATCTACTTCTTCTCCTGTTCCATCTGCTTTTGTATTAAACTTAGTTGTTCCATCTGCTTGTTTTATTGGATATACTTGTGTTCCATCTGCTTTAGTGTATACAACTGGAATAACTGAATTATTAGTTGATAATTGATCATTTACTTCTACAGTTATTGTTCTTACATCACCATCAGTTTTTCCACTTACAGTAGCTGTTCCTTTTCCGACAAATCTTACTTCATTTGCATTTTTCACTTGGTCTGAATATTCTCCTGTTCCATCTGTTGTCTTATCAGATGATACTACCCATCCCATTTTTCTTAAATCTCCAACTGTTACTGCATTATTATCAGATACTTTATCATTAGTTAAGTTTAATAATCCTGCTGTTTTATTTGTTATACTAGGTGTAGTTCCTCCTGTTGCATCTTTTATTGTATCTAATCCACTCTTAACATTTCCTAATGTACTTGGATCTGTTGTTCCTGTTTTATCTGTTGCTGCATTTGGATTTACTAAATTAGTTTTTATAGCATCTTTTGCAACTTCTGTTGGTTGTGTTGCTGCTGTACCATCTGCATTTTTAAATGTTTTAGTTGTTGGATCAAATACTTTCCCTGCTAAATCGCTTTCTTTATAGTATTTTCCATCTGCTGCTTTTACTACCTTATCTCCAGCTTCATTTGTATATGCTATTGGTAAGTCTTTTACATCTATTTGTACATTACTTACTTTTCCTTCTGCATCTGTTGTTACTACAGCTCTTGTATTCATTCCATCTACAAAGTTTACTGTATCATATGGTTTTACAAAGTCTACAGCTTTTCCATTTCCTTGTAAGTTCCATCCTGCATTTAACACGTCTCCTACTGTTGCTGCATTGTTTTTAATATCATCTATATTAGTAGGTGCAGTTGCATTAATTTTTGGTGAAGTTGTATCTTTTTTAGCACCTTCTAAGTTTCCGGCTATATTTTTTAATGTAGTTGGATTTTTAGTTCCATCTGGTCCATTTACTGATGTTATTACTTCATTTTTAGGAACTACTGTATCTCCTGTTCCTTTTCCATCAGGTGTTGTATGATATTCTATACTTCCATCATCTTTTTTTACGGGGTATACTTTTGTTCCATCTGCTTTTGTATAAACAACTGCTGTAACTGAATTATTTGTTGATAATTGATCATTTACTTCTACTGTTATTGTTCTTACACCATTAACTGTTTTACCACTTACAATAGCTGTTCCTGTTCCAACAAATTTAACTTCATTAGCATTTCTTACTTTGTCGTTATAAGCTTTTCCTAAATTTCCAGTAGTTTTATCACTTGAAACTACCCAACCCATATTTCTTAAATCGCCAACTGTTGCAACATTATTATCAGATACTTTTAATTTATTTGTTGTATCTTTTTCATCTAAGTTTACTAAACCTGCTGCTTTATTACCTGCTCCTGTTATTTTATCTAATCCACTCTTAACATTTCCTAATTGTATAGGTGTTGTAGTTTGTTTATCTGTTGCTACATTTGGATTTACTAAATTAGTTTTTAATGGTTTTGTTGTTGTATCTACTTTTGTTACTGATGAGTCATCATCATTTAATGGATTACCATTTGAATCATATTTAGTTACTGGTGTTATTCCATCATTTTGTAATGGTTGTCCTTTATCATTTACAACATAGTAATTATTTCCAACTTTTGATACTGGTTTTCCATCTTCATTTGTATATGTAACTGGTAATCCTGTTACATTATATGTCACATTACTTGTTGTTCCATTTTCATCTGTAGTTACTACTGCTGTTGTATTTCCACCATTTATAAAGTTTACTGTATCGTATGGTTTTACAAAGTCACGAGCTTCGCTATTATTTTGTAAATTCCATCCTGCATTTAATACATCTCCTACTGTTGCTGCATTATTTCCAGAATTTTTAACAATATCTGCTGCTTCACTAGCAGTATATGGTGCTTTATTTGTTACTGTTACAGGAGCACCATTTTCTATTACATCTGTTCCATCAGGATTTTTTACACCACCTGAATTTGTACCATTTGGATCTACTACTTGTTTCAAGTTACTTCCAACATTTGATAATGTTGTTGGTTTATTAGCTGTAACTGAATTAAGTGTAGCTTTTACTTTATCACTAGATGTATTTGCAATAGGCGTTGCTACTACTGCAGGATCTCCATTTTCTTTTACTTTATTTCCATTAGCTAATTTTGTTGTTCCTGCTGGATATACATCTCCATCAATTACAACTGATCCTTCTGGATATACATTTCCATTATAAACAACTGCATTTTCTGGATAGAAGTTATCTCCTATTTTTCTTAATTTGTTTCCATTTTCATCTGTATATGTAATTGGAGAGTGACTATTTTCTATAGTAATAGTACGTACTCCATTTACTTCAGTTTTTCCTGTTACAGTTAGACCATTTTTACCAACAAAGTTTACTTCATTAGCATTTCTAACTTGATTACTATAAGAATTTCCTTCAGCTGATACTACCCATCCCATATTTTTTAAATCGCCAACTGTTGCAGCATTATTATCAGAAACATTTGGAGTATTTAAGTTTACTAAACCTGCTGTTTTATTAGCTAAGTTAGGTGTTGTAGTTCCATCTGGATTTTTTATAGTATCTAATCCACTCTTAATATTCCCTAATGTAGTAGGATCTGTTGTACCAGTTTTACCTGTTTCTGGTTTTGCATTTACTAAATTAGTTTTAACATCATTTACAGGAGTTACTGCTGTATTATTTGCATTTAATGGATTTCCAGCTGTATCGTATTTTGTAACTGGGTTTCCGTCATTATCTAATACATTTCCTGCTTCATCTGTTTTATAATACTTATCTCCTACTTTTGTTACAGGATTTCCTGAATCATCAGTATATTTTATTGGCAATCCAACAACGTTATATCTAACTTTACTTACTTTACCTTCTTCATCTGTTGTTACTACTGCTTTTGTATTTATTCCATCTACAAAGTTTACTGTATCATAAGTTCTTACAAAATCTTTTTCCGTTCCATTATTTTGTAAGTTCCATCCAGCATTTAATACATCTCCTACTGTTGCAGCATTCTTTTTATCTACTACAGTTGAAGTATTAGGTAACTCAGCTTTTTTAACTGGTTCTGATTTATTAGTACCTGGATATACCTTATTTTCTGTATTAGTTAAATTATTATTCAATCCAGTTACTTTTCCATTTGAAACTACTGTAGTTCCTGTAGTTACAGTATTTAATGAAATATCATCATTTAAACTATATTTCATTGTTCCGTTTTTCTCTATTGTAAGAGTAGTATTCTTACCATTTCCAAAAGTTTGTTGTATTGCTTTATTAAGTTGAACTTGTGTTAATGCATCTTTCATACTAATAGTAATATCTCTACCATTTTGTCCTATTGTAACATGTTCCCCTGCTATAAATTTTACAGTTTCTCCAGCTTTTATAGGTTGTGGATCAGTATTTCCAGTATGAGTACCACTAGTTGCACCAGTTGCAACATTCCAATACATATTATTCAAAGTATTTGCTAATTCACTTGCTTTTACTAATCCATCAGTTGTAGGCGTAACTACTTTTCCAAGTGTAGCACTTCCTGTAGTATTATCTATATTTAATGTTGCTATTTTAGGTGTGAAAGTTAATTTTTTATCACTTGCTTCAACTGTCAATAAATCTGTATTTGAACTTACTACTGCTAATCTTTGGTCATGTAATCTAACATCTCCAATTCCTGTATTCCCTTTAAATGCTAAGTTTACAGATTTTAATTGAGCAACATTTACTGCATCTGTATCATCAGTTCCTGCTGCTAAATTTACAATTTGTCTAGTTGCAGTTGAACTTCCTACTGAAACTGCACCATTAGCACCTGATATTTTTGAGTTATCTATATTATTTTTTAGATTTTCATAAACATTTGTACGTGCACCATCAACATCCCCATCTACACTAATTCCAGTTTTAGTTCCTTCTACAGAAGCTACAGAGTCAGTACCTAAAGCTATTCCACCTGCAACTGTAACACTAGCTTTTTTACCTATCGCTATACCTTTATCTGCTGTAACTGTTGCTTCTGATCCAATTGCTGTTGCAAAATTATTTTTTGCTTCAACTCCATAACCAAGAGCTATAGAGTCTTGCCCTTTAGCTTTAGAAGCAACCCCTAATGCAGTTGAATTTTCCCCACTAGCTTCTGTTGTCACTAATGTAGTTGTTCCAGGTTTTATAGCTGATGTTCCTAAGGCAACTGATGATTTACCAGTAGCTTCTGTATTATATCCATAAGCTGTTGCATTTTCTGCACTTGCTTTAGATTTATTACCTGTTGCTGTTGCATTTGTAGCTGTCGCAGTAGCAGCAGGTCCTATAGCTATTGAACCTGTACCTGTCGCTCCATCGTTATAACGGTTTCCTTGTGCATCTGATTTAACTGAGAAGTATTTAATTTTATCTCCAACAAATCTTTCTATAATTGCATTAAGTTGTGAACCGTTTACTGCATCTGTTGAATTTTCTGCAATACGACCGGCAGCAACGTGTTTTAATTGTCTTTCTGCTCCTTTTTTACCAAATGAAACTATATCTCCAGGAGATGTATTTTCTCCTCCTGCCCATTTGAATGTATATGCAATATTTGCAATATCAGCATCTGATACAATTTTCCCATCTTTATTATAACTTACAGATAATTGACGTGTTCCCATTATAACAGGATCAGATGTTGTTACATTATAACCTGCATCTTGATAGTTAGCATCTCCTGCAATTGAACCTGTTCCTATAGCTACTGAGTTTTGTACAAGAGCTTGCGCTCCAGTACCTAAGGCAAGAGAACCAATAGCATTTGCACGAGAACTTGCCCCAAATGCAGAAGCTAAATCCCCTTTAGCTAATGAATGTACCCCAACTGATGTTGAAGCATGACCGTTTTTATTTTGGTTATAATCTAGTTTTTGAATATTCATCGTAGTTCCAGTCAATGTTGCATAAGCATCGGCAATAGTTCCTGTTTTATCTTCTAATGTTACATAACTATATCTACGAATTACTTGTTGATTATTAATTGTTTCTGTTATATCTTTAGTATATGTATCACGTACTCCATTACTATCTTGTTTTTCACTTATAAAGCTAGTTTGTTGGTTTGAAGCAGAAACAACATTTGCTCCACCTATCATTATAGATGAATCTCCTTTTGCTTTAGTTGCTTGTCCTATAGAGATCGCTCCTTCTTTACCAGAAGCTTCTGATTGATATCCTATAGCAACGTCTCCAAGTTCTGCAAATGAAGCAGTTCCTGCAGCTATGGCATAAGAGCCGTTAGCACGAGAACCCATACCTATTGCAACTGCTGCTTCTGCATTCGCTTGAATTTGAGAACCAGCACCAATTGCTGTTGCCCCAAAAGCTCCTTTACGTATTAAAGCGTTAGTACCTATCGCTGTTCCTAATGGTGTTCCTGAATGAGCTTGTAGCCCTAATACTACTGAACCATCTTGTGCATAAGTCGCTTTAAATGCTGTATCTAAAGCAGTCCCAACAAGATATTTATAAGTATCACTAATTGTTCTATCAGATATTGTTGCATCTTGATTATGGTCTATTGTTTCTGTAACAGCAAAATTTTCTCTTGTTGATTTATAATATTTTTTCTTTGCAAATTGAGTTATATCATTTCCACCTAAAGCAACTGCACCCATACCAGCAATAGTTTGTGCCCCTATTGCAACAGATTGGTCACCTACAGCACGTGCATTACGACCTAAGGCTATTCCTTCATTAATTTCTACATTTGTGTATCCATTTGTTCCACCAGCTATTCTTTGAAAATCAGTATTAACATCTTTAACTCCAAAAGCTTTTTTTAATACTTCAACATTGGTGTCAACATCTGTACCATTATCCGTAGGCATACCATTAACATCTAACTTTCTAAATCCTGTTCCGGCACCTGCTCCTAATGCAACAGAAGAGTTTGAAGAAATATTATTTTGTTTTACTCCTGTATAAGCACCAGTACCTATAGCTATACTTCCTCCATCATTCCCATTACGGCTAAGACCAGCTCTATCACTTCCAGAAACCGCTCCAACTCCAATAGCTATATTATAACCATTACTACCTTGATCTCGAGTTTCAGCTTCTCTACCTAAAGCAATATCAGAATGTTTTTTTGCTTTACTTTTGTTACCAAAAGCCATTGCCGTTTCAGCACTTGCAACGCTACTCATTCCGATGGCATAACTATCGTTACCTTGCGCTGTCGATCCAGCTCCCAATGCTACAGATGTAGCACCACTTGCTTTAGATGCCCAACCTAAAGCAAGACTATTATTATGGCTTGCAACAGATTTATACCCTATAGAAATAGATCTAGGCGCACTTGCCATGCTTTCCGTTCCAATGGCATAACTATATATATTTTGCGCTTTAGCTTTATGACCTAATGCTATAGCATCATTTAAAGTTGCTTCTGCTTCTTTACCTAAGGCTATACCATTATTTCCACCTACTTTTGAGCCTATACCAATAGCTACTGCATTATCAGCATTAGAAACAGCTCCATTACCTATAGCTACAGCATTTGTATTTTTTGCTTTTGCCTTGAAACCTAAAGCAATTGTTTCACCTGCAGATGTTTCAGCTTCTCTACCAACAGCAATAGCATTATATCCGTCAGCTTTTGAGTTTCTACCTATTGCTAATGCCCCATCGTTTCCTGTTGCAATAGCTCCATTACCTAAAGCCAAAGAGTTATTATTTCCTTCAGATCTTGCTCCTTTTCCTATAGCAATATTATTATTTGATGTTGTTTTACTATCGTTTCCTATCGCTATAGATTCATAATTATTAGTAGTTGCATTTTTCCCTATTGCTATAGATCTATCTCCATTTCCAACCGAACCTTCCCCTATTGCCACAGAAGTCGTACTACCTGTTCCATTATCATTTAATGCTCCATAAGCCACATTTGAACTTAAACTTATCGCAGCTAAACCAAACATTGATAATGAACCAGTTATTAAAAAGTGTATCATTAGTGCTTGTGTAACACTTAACTTATTTTTTAACCATCTTTTAAATTCTTTATCTTGATTATTTTTCAAAATTTCCTCCCTTTCCTCAGTATATTAATTACTGAATATTATCTTCATAAATTCATATTACATTTTACAACGAATATAAAAATTTTTCAACTTAGTTTTGATTTATTTTTCTTGCTTGGTGAATATTCATACAATGTTGCATTTGATATTTTAGTTTACCGTTTCCTTAGATTTATATTAATTTTACCAAATTTATTTCATTTAATATTATTAAATTTAATTTTAGACATTAAAAGTGTTTTGTCAAATTTGTTTATACTCTAAAATCTCCACTCTTTTATCCTTTCAAATTTAATATTAATTATATGTATATATTGTAGCACCCCCCCCCGTTAATTTTCAAGTCTAAATCCTTAAATTTATATTAGTTTTACTGAATTTATTTCATTTAATATTGTTAAATTTAATTTTAGACATTAAAATCGTTTTGTCAAATAACAGGGAACATTGCCACTTTTAAAAAATTTCATGTTATGAAACAATTTCTTGCTTTTTTAATAACATAATAAAAATACATCACTACTATTTATTTTTTATTAGTGACGTATTCTAAAACTTTTACTATTATTTTCTAATTCCTAATTTTTCTATTAATTCTCTATATTCATCAAGATTTCTATTTTTTATATAGTTTAATAATCTTCTTCTTTTACCTACTAATTTTAATAATCCTGCTCTTGAATGAACATCTTTAAAGTGAAACTTTAAATGTTCTGTTAAATGAGATATTCTTTCTATTAATATTGCTACTTGTATATTTGCTAATCCTGTATCTTTAGAATCTTTACCAAATTCTGTAATAATTTCTGCTTTTGTTTTCATTGCCATTTTATTTTCCCCCTAACATATATTATCTAAACCAAGCATATATTTGGCATTAAGTATATAATTAAAATTGGGAAAGACCTAATTTAAAAAGAATGGATAATCCCCCTCTAATTTAGGATTATATATTTTTTGAGACATTTTCATTTTTAATTGACATTAAAAATACTATAATAGTGTATTTATAAAAATATTATAAATAAAAATAGGATTAAAAAAGAACATGTACCTCCAAACTGTTTTTATTTTTTCTGTCCAGTTTGTTGGTACATGTTCTAAAATTAAAATCCTATTTTCACAATCTTTTATATGTATTTTATTATAAATTACATTACAATATGCTATTTTAAAGTATTTTTATTATCCCTTGTTAAATGGAATATATAACATTGTAGAGTATTAATATATTGTACCACCAATAATTTTTGAGTCTTCTTTTTTTCTATAATCTATTGTAGTTTCGATTATACTAAGCAATCCTTTAACTATATCCTCAATTTTCATACTAGGCTTATCCATAGTTTGAGTAGGTAAATAAGGAACATGTATAAATCCTGCTTTTATATCTAAATTATTCTTGTTAATATGATATAAAGTATTATACATAACATGATTACATACATAAGTTCCTGCAGTATAGGATATTCTTGCTTCAATATCATTATCTTTTAAATTATTTATTATAGCCTTAACAGGAAGTGTAGAAAAATATGCATTTTCCCCATCTAGTTTAATAGTATTATCTATAGGTTGATAATTATTATTATCGGGTATTATAGCATCATCAAGATTAATAGCCACACGCTCTATAGTAATTCCGTTTCTACCTCCAGCTTGACCTACAAGTATTATTATATCTGGGCTATATTTTTTAATATTTTCTATTAGCTTATCTACATTAAATACTACAGGAATTAATACTTTATATATATTATTCCCCTTTAATTCATTAGGTAATAATTTTACACTTTCCCATGAAGAATTAATTTCATCTTTACCAAAAGGTTCAAAACCAGTAATTAATATATTCATATAACATCATCCTCCTTTACAACATTATACTAAATCAATATATATTTGTCTATTAAATATTTAAATAAGTCAAAAACTCTAAATTATAAAGGGTTTAAATTTTATTTGTATGTTACTGGTATACTACATTGAATTATTATGAAATATAATTTATAATATTAATATACCTTAGAATAATGTGAGAAGTTCAAATAAAAATTTATTGAAATGGTTGAAAAACTAACCTGTCAATTAGTGGTAGGTTTTTTATTTAAATTTTATATAAATTATTTTTTAGGTTTTGTTTCTCAAAAATAATTAAAGTCAACTTTATTAGTTGATTTTTTTATTTATAATAAAAAATAAGGACAAGTCAAAAGACCTGCCCTATAATGTTTCCTTTACTTTTGTAATAATTCTTAATTTAACTCTGTCACCAATATTCTTATTTTCTCTTCTACTTTCAATATAATCATTAACCCTATTATTAATTATAAGATTGTCAAATAAATTGTAATACTCTTTTAAAGTGTTATCTAATTCATTTTCTAAATTCTCTGATAACAATACCACTAAATGTTTTTGAGTTATCTTTTCTAATAATTCTTTATATTCTAATACTTCATTATTTATGTATTCTTGTAACTCAAATTTGATAGTATCTATTCTCTTTTCTATATTGTTATTAGCTATATAATCATTTACTCTAAACATTAATCTAAAAATTATAAGATTAATTCTTTCAATACAGATTAACTCTAAATTATCATTAGTAAGATTACAACTTAAAATATTAGTATCTATACTTAATTTAAGTTCTTTAATTAATTCACTTTGACCCCTTAATATATCAGTAGTTTTTTCAAGTTGCTTAGTAAACATATGAAATAACTCTTTATTCTGTTGTATAAAATACCAACCTATTATACCTAAGAAACCATATTGTAGTACTGTTTTTATCACTTCTGTTTCTATCATTTTCTACACCCTCTTTCTTAAAAATACCAACTAGCACCAAGTCTAGCTACTGCTTCAGTTTCCTTAATGTTAAAGGGTTTAGTTTTAATAGCTATATCACTGTATATCATAGTTTTTGAATAATCTCTATTGATATTACCTAATATATCACTAAAATTACTATAGTTAGCATTGTATAAAGGATTAGGAGAAGGTGTTACTTCCCCATATCATCCCCTTTTTTTTCCTCATTTTCAGTTAATTCTTTTTTCAACTCTTCTTTAGCTAAATTATTTTTTTCAACAATTGTAACTGCTCTTTCAACAGCTTTGTCTATTACTGCATCCGTTGCTTTAAGTCCTAATTTTTCTACTTGCATTCCTACCTCAGTTATTGCTCTAGCTTTCTTGTTAGCACCATCTTTATACTTAAAGTTATCTTCATACCATTGAACGATATTTACTGCTATTTCTAATATATTATCATCCACTTTTGTCTCTGTTTTTTGTGCTAACTTTCTAAATGTAGGAACAAGTCCTAAAAATGCTCCTGTTAAAACTCCTAAAACTGTGTACATAATTTCTAATTTTGTCATAATTAATTACCTCTTTCTTTATTTTATTTTTTAAATTTATTCAACTATCTTTTTTAATTCTATATGTGGATTATCTTTAAGAGATTTCCAATCTCCTCCCCACTCTACTTTTATTCCAAATTCTCTTGCTACTAATTCAATGTGTCTTGCAACTTTTTGATATTTATTAGTAGACTTCCAATCTATATTCCCTTTTATGCTTGGATCATAAATTCCAAAATCAATAGCATAACCATAACCATCAGCTTTAGCTTGATGGTTAGACTTCTTAACATAACCATCGCAGTTTGTTACTCTAATTCCTGGTACTGTCCTTCCTTGCTTGTATAGTCCATTTTGATATTCAGCCGTTCTAAAACCTTGAACGATTATAAAGTCAAACGGACTATTTGTTATAGCTTTTTGAATAGCTGATACTAGCTTAGGATGTATCTTATCTAGCTTGTTAATGCTATTTTGACTCAGCTTATACATTTTTTTAACTCCTTTCTATATAATTTTATGAAACTTTAAAATCTCGTATATATCTTGTGGTGTTATTTGATAATAATTTTTAGGTACAATAATATTAAGTTCTCTATCAATTATTGTAGATACCCATTCGCTACAAGTATATTTATCTTTATTATGTCTATGAAAATTAAATATATTACTTAACAATATACCTAACCAATCATATTTAGCTCCTTGAGTTTCTAGGTAAAAATTGTGTATTGCTGTTTTTATATCAACATTTAATTCAAATATATCCCATTTCTTTTCATTTAATGGTTGCTTTTTCATTCTTACTCTTTGCTCGTTACTAATTCCTATTAAACATTCACCATCGTAAAACTCACAATGAGAATAATTAGAATTGGTCCACCACTTTATTAGTCTAGACCACCATTTAAAATTATCTTTATAGAACACTATATATATTTTATTCTTTTGGTAGTTCATATACTTTTATCTCCTCTTCGCTCATTGCTTTTATTTTCTCTCTAATAGTAGACCACTTAATCATTGCTTTAGTTGTTTGAGTTTGCATTATTTGTCCTAACTCCATCATCTCTTGAATAGTAAGTGTTATATAATGTTCGTGACCTTCTTTATCTTTCATTTTCCATTTATCAAAATGAGTTTGTTTTGTTATTTGCATAAAACTTAATATTTTCAATAACGATGTTTGGTCTTCTAATTCTCTGTTTGGTTGTAAATAACCTTTATACTCAAAATCTCTTTCTTTTTCAGCTTCTTCATAACTCTTAGTTTTATTGATTAAATATTCTTTTTTAGATTCTAAATTAAATTTAAGTACACCATTTTCTATATACTCAAATTCTTTTAATTCAACTGAAATAATTCTATCATTATTAATAATTTCATTAGATTGTAAAACATACTCTTTATTTATGTATTTTTTATACTTAATTTGTGATATTTCGTTATCACTCATTGATTTTATATTTCCATTTTCAAGTTTAGGATATTCTATAAACTCATTTGTTATATACGCTTTATTATAAACTGCCAATATATCTTTATCTTCTATTTCATCAAAAAAAGTATCTAAATACTTTAAATTCTCATCATATACATATTTACTCAACAAAATCACTCTCCTTTAAATTCTAAATTAAACGGTGGTAAAATATGTGCAAATTGCCATTCGTTCCAAGAACCTGCATCATCTACTGAGTATACTCCATAAAATAGTTGTAAAAATAAATAGTTTTCAAAAGTTTCAACTTGTATCCACTTCATAAAGTTATCAAGACCTTGTGTATTTCTCTTGTTTTCATCTAATAACTTCAATTTCCAATCTTTTGCTGTTCCATTTTCAACTTTCCAATTAAGCTCAAAACTAATCAAATCATTCTTTTTCCACACTACCCAAGTTTCATTTTCTTGTCTTACTTTATTTCTTGTAGGACTAAATGCGTACATATCTCCCCAGTTTCTAGCTCCCGCAACATCTTCTTCGTGTTGGTCCCTTGTTGACATGCATACTTTAAAACTTAATGTATATTTCCCATCTTCTTTTCCTTGAACAAATACGCCATATTTATTATATTTTTCATTCAATTCTTTTGCTGTGTTATTTGTGGCTGCATCTATAAAATATGGAAGGAAGAATCTGAATGTTTCTGGCTTAGTTATTGGATGTACTGTAAGCCCAAAACGATTTATATATCTTGTATTCCCATAATTGTCTGTACCATCACTATATGAAATACTTCTAGTTTCTAATACATCATTTTTAATTTCTTCCCAAGATGGTAATTTATATTTTAAATATTTAACCCACTGATATACTCCAAAATTATAGTATTCCGCTTCTTCTTTAATTTTAATATATTTACTTTCATCTATTTTTAAAAATTCGTATTGATAAGCCTCATAACTTGGTGGTAATATGCTATTAATTTTAAAGTATTTATATTTATCGTTATTTTCAGATTTTAAAAAATCTCTATCGCCTTTTTTACTATACAATTCTTTATACTCTTTTTCTATACCTTTAAAAAAAGGTTTTTCAAAATTCACTTTATTTTTCTTAAATGCATTATCATAAAAATGAACAGAAGTTTCATTTTTTATTGCTTCATTTTCTTCTAACTCATTATTCAAAAACATAGATTTATACCCATATATTTGTATAGGGAATTTAAATATATCAGAAAATTTAGTAACATTAAACATTTTTTTAAAACGATAAAAATATAAATTATGTTCATCAGGAATATAATCAAAAACTGGAACCGACTTACTACCATCCCACATCGTATCTTTATTATTCCCTGTTATATAATAACTATTAGGTCTTTCTCCCCAATCATTCTCTAGTTTATGCCCATTTAAGCCACTTTGATACATCCACTTATAAAGTTCTAAAATATCATTTAATAATACTACTTTATAATCTTCCCCCATAAACCTTAATCCTGCTTTTTTAAATTCTGATTCACTAACTATATTAACTTGCTTAGGTTCTCCCTTATACTTATATAATCTGTTTTGATATAGTACTATATCGTTCTTTTCTAATCTTGCAGGTAAAGTTTTAGGCTTCATACCAATCACGGTATTTAATATATTACCTAACCCCTCTTTAGTTAAATATTTCGCCATGTTATCTACCCCTCAAATTTATTTTTTTAAATGCAGTTTCTGATGGTATTCCATAAGCTCCTGCAACTTTACATTTAAAAAGTGATGTTATATTACCATTTTTATAAATCATAACATCACCCTTTTCATAACTTTTATTCTGATTTTGTACATAGATTTTAACAGCTCCATCTCCTACTATAGTTGCAAGAATATTGCTCATTTCTTCTTTTTTTAAATACTTAGCCATTTGCAACACCTACCCAAATTTCTTCTACTGTTGCAGGTTCTAAATTAGCTGTTGTATGAATCTCCATCCAAGGTTTCCAAGAACCATTTGCTTTCTGTCTCATAAAAGCTTTAGGCTTTTCTTCCTCAGTTATTCCTACCTGAAGACCCCAAGAAGTATCGTATTGAAAGTTTAATAAACAAGTTGTTTTACCATTAATACCTCCAGAAATAACATACATTCCAACATCCATAGTACTATTTACAGTTTTACCATTAAAATCAGCAATTCTATTAGCTCCTATTCCAAATCCTTTCATTTTATTAAGTGCTAATTCCTGTATTCTACTATCAGTCACGAGTTCATTTATTTTATTTGTTGCTAGTTCTTTAACCTCATTTTTAGTTAAAGTACCTGAAACTGTATCACTCGCATTTACTGATACACTAAATCTCTGATTAGTCCCATCAACTTTAGTAATTGATAATTGACCGTTACTAAAACTTATATTATTATAAAGGCCCTTTACCACATTTTCTATTTTTTCATTGTCTGAATTAAAATCAATTCTTTTAGGTTGGTCTGTACCTATCCATTGACTTAATTGAAGAATTTTAGTTTTATTAGTACTTCCCATTTTAAACACCTACCCTTCATTATATTTTTCAAATTTTTCCCAAGTTAAATTTAAATTATCCCAAATATCCCAATTTTTATTATAATTATCAAATTTTTCCCAAATTAAAACATTAAAATATATATAAAGTTCTATATGAGATGGTATTATATTTTTCAATTCTTTTCTTAAAAGTTCTTGAACTCTATCTGTATTTACTACCGAATGAACTCCTAAAAACACTTTATATTGATTATTAAACTCTGTTACTTCTACTGGTGTATCTTGCTTTAAAATATCTTTTACAATTAATGCAAGATTAATTTTAGTAATAGTTCTAGCTCCTCTTAATTTAGTTAAAATCTCTGTTGTATCTTCTGAACATTCAAGAGTATTACTCCAAATTTTTAAACCGCTATTTTTAGATTTTATAATAAAAAGCTCATCTCTTAATTCATTTATTAAACCAAGAAATGAGTTTTCATTTAATTGTAAATTGTTTTGCAAATAATCGAACTCTAATACACCTTTATAATATTCAGGTAACTTATACATTTAAAGTCACACTCCCTAATACTGCAATTTGGTCTTCTGCAATTGTAATACTATCAGTTCCATTATTTAATCTGAAATTGCTATAATCTTGTATACCGTTTGTATCATATAATATAGAAGATACTTTACCATAAGAAACCTTACCACCGTTTAAATTTATATCAGAAAGATATTTATTTATAGAATTAGTTACTTGATTTTTAATTACTTCTAAATCAATTAAATTACTTTTTTGAATAGTAACAGAAATATTAATAGCTTTAGTTACTGCATTTACTACTGTTACATCTGCTCCAATAGGTTTTTTAAGTTCAATATATTTTTTAACTTCATTTAATTTATCATTTGTAACATTTTGTCCAGTAGAACTAACTAAAATAACTTTTACTGTACCTGCACCATTCCACAAAGGATATACTTTAGCTTGACCTATACCGTCAACTGACAAGGCCCATTGCTTATAATGATAAGCATTACCACTTGTTGCCTGTTCTCTAACTTTCTCTAAATAACGTTTTCTTAGTATTTCATCAGTTTCAATATCTGCTCCATTTATAAAAGGATCTATATTCGTTACTCTTTCAACTCCTGAAATAGGTATACCAAGTTTATTTATTCTATTTTCTAAAATATTATATTTAGCACCAATCTCAATAGCTTCTACTTCAACTTCAAGTTCTCTATTATCTCCAATAACGGAATCAACTAAAGTAATGAATTGAAGTTCATCGCATAAAAGTATTGAGTTAAATGGAATTTTAGTTCCTGTATTTCCATAAATTTTAACTCTTCCTCTTGCTTTTATTCCCTCTTTTCTTTCAATTCCAACTTCTGCACATTTCCAGTCTAAATATTGACTAGTTGCAGTTAGTCCAAATGAATTTTCAAAAATTTCTTTTATCAAAGAATATAAAGCTATATTTTCATCTGCAATTACACTCATTACATCATAAAATATACTTCCCTCGTCTTTATAAAAATTATCAGGAATTTTAGCTAAAAGTCTAGTTCGTTCTTCTTCTAAAGTTGGAATTTTTAAACTTCTAAAATCTATCATATAGCAATTTCCTCCTTCCATTCTAAAATGTTATTATTTATCAAAATTACATTAAAATCAATTTTTAAAGTTTTGTAATTTTGTACTATTTTAATTTTTTCAACTGAAATAATATCAGGATATTTTAATAATTGCTCTTTTAAATTTCTTTCAATCTCATTTTTTATTATAACTCTATGCAACTTTTTACCGTATGTTAAATCAACATAGTTGGTCCCATAATTTTGATGAAATTTCCATTTTTTTAATTCTGTTAAAAGTAATTTTTGTATATACATTTTAATAGCTAATTCAAAATCATCTACAAAAGGTATCCCGTTTTGATACCTCATTTTTTTATTTTTAAAATCAACTATATATGTATCTAATCCTAATTCATTTTCTTCAAATTCTTCTATACTATTATCTTTATTTTCTAAGATTTTTGGTAATATTCCCATTCTAATTGCACCTCCTTTAAAGGTTCAAGCACATCAACTATAAACCACTGATCCTCAGTTTCATTAGGTATAACAAGTACCTTTTCACCTGCTTTTAAACTTACTAAAGTTTGCATTTTATACTTACCTTTTTTCTTCTGTTCAAGTTCAGAACTAAGTTCATCAAAATTACCTGCAGGTGATTCAATTTCTATTATAGTTGGGGGTTGTAATGTTGGATGTATAAATTTACCACCCAATGCCTTAAATTTTTTAAATGCTAGTTTAATACCATCTTTGATTTTATGCACATTTTTCTGACTTTCAAAATCTTTAAAAGTTACATCTATATCAATTCGATTAGTAATACTTCTAGCGATAAAAATATTATCACCCTCAATTTCGTGGTCAAGTTCCATAGCTCCATTTAAAAGCTTAAGTTTTAAATTTGGCAGAGGTGATACAACTTCTGCAAGCATTGCTCCTAAATATGTTTTATTTTCATTTTCTTTAAACATATTTGCAAAGCCTGTATAAGGGTTTTCTTCTTTCATTTTATACCATCTCCTTTAAATTTACTGTTCCATTAAATCTATCTTTTAAATAGTTAAAGTTAGTTGATTTTATTAGATACTTTTTATTATTTAATTTTAAAGACTGCCCACTAAATATATATTTATCTGTAACAATTTCAACACTTAATTCTTCCTTTATTTTCCCACTTATTTTGATAGTATTTAAAGCAACATCTTTAGCTTTTGCAACTTCTTTAGCTTCAAGTTCTATAACTTCTTGCAATTTACCATATTTAGAAATACTATCATTTTCTTCTGCTTTTGCAAGTTGAAGAATTGAATTACTATCATTACTAACTACTAATACAGAGTTTTTTAAATCTTCTATATTATATGTACTAGTTTGATTGATTATAGCTCCACTTTCTTTTAATATATGTTTATCAGATAATTTAAAGCTTATATCAACTTCATTTTCTCCTTGAAAATCAACATAAACTTTATTATCCAATACATATATACAATATTCTTTTTTTGATTGTTGAGTATCCTGCTTAATAATATCATTTATAATATCCGCAATAGTTTCAGTTTTATATACTTTATTTATTTTAATATCTAGTCCTTTAACTTCAATAGGTATACCAATTTCAGAACAGATTGACTTTATAGCTTGATTTCCTGAAGTATTTCTAACTTGTTTAAGAACTTTATTTTTATTTAAATAAAAGCCAATATCCATAGCTTTTAAATTCATAGTAACATCATTTATAGAAGTTTCAACAACCATACCTTTAAAAATATTTTTACTATCTTTAGAAATTTCAATTTTATCTCCAACTTCTATTTCTATATAAAAATCTGTCTTTTTATGAAAAGGGACACTAAAGCTTACAGTTGTAGCTAAACTATCAATAGAATTCTCAAAAGAAAGTGAACTAACTAACTGAGTAATATTTTTACCATTTAATTTAACTTCTATCATTTCTTTCTACCTTTCTGTTTAGGTTTAGTTTTTCCTTTTTTATTTTTATTAACAGGGGCCTTAGGTGCATTAGATCCACCTGTTAAAGTTATATTTCTATTACCGTTGCTATAAGTTCTCTGTTGCTTATCTACTGATATTGCTTTATATTCTTTAACAGATATTTTGAAGTTTATATCTCCTGCAGAGTCTATGTTACTATAAGTAAAATTAGCTAAACAGTCCATATCTATTATAGTAACATCATCATTAGCTACTACAATTCTCAATGGTTTGAATTGCTTTCTAGCTCTTTCAAAGAAACTTAAATAATCACTTAGTTCAGTTTTAGTATTTTTATGAATAAAACTATATTTATTTTTAGTTATAAAACCAGTTAATTCAAATTCCCTTAAATTTAATTTACCTGGAATCAAATATTTTTCACCTAATATATTTTCGAATTCTTCATCTTCATAAACTTGTGAAACTTCAAAAGTTGTTGAAAATGGAAGATATAAAACTTCACTGTCTAACATAAAATAAGTTATCATTGTACTCATATATTACCCCTTTGCAATTTAATTCCATTTAGTATAGTTGTTGCAATCTGTCTAGCATATTCTTCATTTCCAATCATATTACCGTGAATATTTAAAGTAACACTTATCCCGCCATCTTTATTTTTCGCAGATTTTACAGAAACATCATGTGGTATTATTTGAGTTCCATTAGGTAGATTTACAATTTCTCCACCTCTTTCATTGATTGAAGTTAAACCACCTTTAAAATATGATGTACCTAAGGCATGCTTAGGAACTTGCTCGTTATCTTTACTTTTAAATAACTTTCCAACGACTGGAATTTTTGATAATAATTGAGGTACTTTACCTATCATATCTCCTATACCTCCCATTATTTTTTGTATCCAACCCCACACTTCTTTAAATATACTTACATATCCCTCAAATAATGATTTTATAACTGCAAATACTTCAGTTTCTTTAAATTGATTCCAAAGTTCAACTGCTTTAGCTTTTATAGTATCAAAGTTTTTATATACTAAGTATCCTGCTCCTGCTAAAAGACCTAGCCCAACAACAACTAAAGTAATTGGACTTGTTAAAACTACCATAGCAGCATTTAATAACCAAGTTGCAGCTGTTAATGCTCCTGTTGCAACTGTAGAAGCTACTTTTACCCCTGTTTCAGCTATCCAAGCTATTTTACTTTTAATCATTAAACCTAGTTCAATTTCTTTTGCTACCTTAGCAAGTGTTGAAACTGCAATATATGTGTGATATACACCGATTATAGTATTTACTGCAACATATAAAGCACCAAAAACGATTGCTCCAACTTTTATACTTTCCCAATGCTCCGTCGCAAAATCTAATAAACTAAACAGTTTATCTACTCCGTTTATTAATAAATTTACACCTTTATCAACTAAATTTTGAAGTTGAGGTTGCATTTTTATTATTCTATCTAATATTTCCATCATTTTAGGTTTTAATCTTTCAATTGTTGACCCTAAAGTTTTAAATATTCCAACTAGAACAGGTGATACTTTTTGACCTACTTCTTCTTGAATATCACCCAACATATTTTGAATAGATTTTACTTGACCTTGTGCAGTATTTAAAAGATTATTGTTAGCACCCCCAACTGATTTATTTATTTTATTTCTTAAAAACATTGCTTTTTTCTCAGTATCCATAAGTTTAAAAGCTTTTTGCTCAGTTGAACTTAAATAAATTCCATATTGTTGAAGTGCTTTTGTTGTTCCTTTTGAAATAGATTTAGCTATTGCTTGACCAACTGCTGCACTATCTTCCATCGTTGCATTTAGTCCTTTTTGCTTAACTAACATATCAAGCATACTTGGTGTTAATTTCTTAATAGTCTCTGTTTTTAAACCTAGCATAGCTAGCTCATTCATTCCCATCTGAACTACTTCATCTCCTACAACTCCTATCTTTTGCATTTCTCCGCCATAATCAAGCATTGATTTTACAACTTCATCAGTCATATTTTTTCGTTTTTTTAAGGTGCTAGTCAATAACAGTTCTGCTCGTTCTTGATCTTCCCAAGCTTTCAAACTTTCACTTATATAAGCTTTAGTGCTAGCTACAAGACCTGCAACCATCACAGCACCTGCTTTAGCTATTGCTTTAAAAGCACCTGATAACTTAGATTTTAAAACAGCACTTTTCTTTTTAAGTGTACTAAATTCCTTTTGAGTATCTAGTGACATTTTCTTCATTTTTTTACTAAAATTATCTTTTAATTCAAAAATACTACTTACTATTTTAGCCATTTCTACCCACCTCCATTCAATTTAACTATATTTTCAAGTTCTAATTGCATTGACATATAAAATATCAATTTTTCTGAATCATTTAAATTTAATAAATAATAGAGATTGTGACCTCTATTCAAAAAATGTGAAATAAAAGCACAATCTCCATCCTTTTTAAAGTTTTTATATAAATTATTGTAATATTCTTCTACTTTCCCGAATCACTTTCATCATTCTTAATTCCATAAAATTTTTCATTTATGAAATCAACTAATTTAGTCATTGCACCTAAATTATCTCCATAGATTTTAGAAATAACTGCATATTTACTCATTTTTATATCAAACTTTTCTAATAATTCTCTTTTTTGGAATAATGGTACATGTTCCCAAATAATTCTGATAGTTGCATCTATTGATTTTACAACACTCTTATCTGCTCCATCTTGCAACTCTGCAAATTTTCTTATAGATAATTTTTGAATTTCAAGGTCCATTCCTAAATATTCATCATTATATATTATTGTATTCTGTTCTTTTTCTTCAATTTTGCTTAATAATTGTTCTAATTTATCTTCCATTTTTTCACTCCTATTCCATATATTCTAACATTTCAAAACTTTCTGCTTTAAATGGTATTTCTTGTTCAAAAGTTTCTCCCGATTGAATTTTCATTAATAGAATTTCATCAAAAGTAACTCCATATAAAGCAACCGCTTCTGACCCACTAAAAGCATTATCAGAAAGCACAAATTGTGCATTAATTTCAGGTGCATATCTATTTTTAATCATTTCAGAAATGATTTTACTAAATTTAGAATCAATTTTTTTTATCGTAATAGTACCAGAAACTTCATTTCCTAAATACTTTCTATATTTGCTTGGATCTCCTGCAACTTCAATATCTCCATACTCAACAGAAACCTTAATTTCTGCAGAAACAACCTCTTGAACTCTTTCATTATTAATGAAAATTTCTCCATATTTTGTTGAAATAGCTTGTCTATCTCCTTTATTTATTGCCATATTCTACCTCCTTAAACCGTTAAGAATACTTTTAAATCAAAGTTTTCTATTACTTCTAATATTTTTATACTTGCTACAAAATACACATTTTTACCACATGTTCTTTTTCTTACATCTCCATCTGATAATTTTGACATATCCTGACCTTTACTCTCCCAATATAATCTCATAGCTTGTACATCTTGAGTTATATTGTTATTAAATTCAGGATCTAAAACTTCTAATCTAGTAAGCTCTTTAAAGTATGCTTTTATTGATGTTAGTATCATCATTTGAACTGAATAAGTATTTTTGTAACCACCAATATAAAGCTTAAAATTAGCTTCTATATCATCTCTAATTAAGTCCATTGCTTCTAACACTACTACTGACTTCATTGCTTCTGAATGGTCTCTATCTACAGTAGTTAAAGTGTTAATTCCTGCAACTACCTTAACTTTTTCACCATCAAAATTAAGTACAAAATTACCTTTTTTAGCTTCAGCTTCAACATCATCTACATTTGTAACGCTTGCAAGCTCTGTAAGATTAAAATTAGTTGCTCCACGAGTTAAAGGCATACCTGCTAAAACTCCTAAAATATATGGTATAACTTTCCAACCATCTTGAGTTCCTCTTTCATCATTAAATACTACATTTTCATTAACTATATTAATTAAATGCATACAATCTTGATTATTTATTTTATAGGTTACACCTTTTAATGTTCTTAAAGCTTTATCAGTTGCTTTAATATACTTAGATAATGCAGTGTGATGTAATGTTTCTGCAGATAATACACCAACATAGTTAGCTTTTATATTATCTAATGCTTTAATTGCTTTATCAATTGTGAAAGTATCTCTAATATTTAAAATTGTTACTTTAGCACTTCCACCAACAAAAACATCTTTTACATATTGAATATTTTCTGCAGTTAAGCCCTCAACTTCACTAATTTTTTTAAAAATTTTAATATTATCTGTTAATGTCGAATCATTTAATATTAAAACTACATGCCCTCTTGGTTGCATTTTCACAGAATTTGCAACATCTTCTAAAAATTTAATATTAATCTGCGGTGTTACTTGACTTGTTGCCATCTATATTTTCCTCCTTTAAATTTATTTCTTCTATATAATCTGTGTATTTTTTACTTATTTTAATTTCTTCATTTAATTTAGAAACTGAAATAGGCTCATCATACACATCAACTCTAATATAATCTACATTACAACTTATAAAAGTTTCGTGGTCTATAACTTCCAACTGATTAATATACCATTTACCAACACCTATCATAAATATAGTAGCTAGCATATTCTGAATTTTTAAAAATTCTATTCTATTATCTAAGTCAGTTTTAGGATAATAATTAACTGATACAGAACTTTTATACTCAATCATAGTCTGTGATTTTAGTTCAGTATAAAAATCTATAATTTTCACTTTAAAACAAGGATAAACATTGTTTTTATCAATATCCTGTGAAATTATAGGTATATCACTGAAATTTTTCAACCTATCATTAATAGCTTTTATTAAATCTGTTATCATTTTAAACCACCTTTCTCAATTGCTTTTGTAATTATATTATTAATATCTCTTTCAAATTCACTATGTAAATACTTATTAGCACCCCTTTTTATAGGATAAAGGCCCTCTACAAAACCTTTAGTTACTCCATTTCTATTTACTTTTCTATGACCATACTCAATTAAATGAGCATGAGGTGCACTATTATAAGCACTTACATTTAATGATCCGTCTATATCTTCCCAAACCTTAGAGCCTTTAAATCTTTTATGATAAGATTTGTGTTTTAAACTATCCGGTCTATTAGTTTTACCTACAAGTTTTTTAGCCTCTTTTCTAATTGTTTTAGCTGCATTTTTACCAACTTTTCTAAACTCTTTCTTTAAAAGTTTAGGTGTATTTTGTGAAACTTTAAGTAATTCTTTTACTAGCTCACTTGAATTATCTTTAAAATCAAATTCCATTATTTTCATTTCCTTTATCTAAAGTTGCAAAAATCTCAACATATTCATTATTCTTATAATCAATATTCCAATAATCGATTTTAAATTCTTTATCTTCAAACTTAATACGAGTATTTACAGTAATTCCATTAAAGGATTTTTTACGAATAACAAACTTATATTGACTATCAATTTTTTCACTTTCTAAATTTAAATCATTAATTTTATTTGAAATTGGTAACACTTGTGCATATATAGATTTAAAAAGGGTGTAACTATAAGATAGCTCACCCACAAAATTAGTTATATTTGTATAATTATACAATTCTATTTTTCTATTTAATCTATTAGTTATATTCATTTCAAATCTTCCTCATTTAACAAATCAAGTTGATGTATTAATGAACTCATAACTTTATCTAAACTTGGTTCTTTAACTCCAAGCCCTCTATTATCATATAAATTTTGAATGACTGCTGCCAAGAGAATTTTCACTTTATCTGTATAATTAACATTATCTTTTATCAAATTCCAGTTTTTAATTGCACCGATTAAAAATAAATCTGCAGTATTATACATCATTTCAAGTAATACATCATCTTCTTCAAAATCTATTCTTAAATATGATTTTATTAAATCTAAGTTCATAGAAAATCACCTATTTAGTAGTGATTTTAACATACTTCATAGCTTGATTATCTATTATTTTTGTATCAAATCTTTCTATCGCTCTTAAAACAGTAGTATTATTAGTAAATCCTGCTTCTGTTGAAACTGCTAATTCAAGTCCTTTTAATTCAAATCTAGTTATTAAAGCTTTCATATCTCCTATAAAGAACGGAGTTAAGTTACTAGCTTCATTAGGTAATAGTTCATCTGAAACCTCTACTAAAGTAAGTCCCCTGAATTCTTTAACACCTGGTTTAGTATAACTTTCAGATAATAAAGAACGACCTTGTTTATCAACTAAAGTTTCTAAGTATAATCTTCCAGATTGATTAGTTAATATTATTCCATCATATCTAAATACAGGATCTAAACCTTTTATTATTGCTTCGTCTAATGTGTCAAGTCCAGTAGCTTTTGTTCCAGTTATAGGGTTTGGTAATGTTTTTAATAAATCGATTATCTTAGCATTAGAAGTATTAACTGACTTCTTACCTATTCTAGTTTTTAAGTAACCCATTAAATCATAATTAGTATCATCTAATAAGAAATTAGTAACTGCCATCATATCTCCAAAGTCGTGAGTTTCCCATTTTGTTTGGCCAAAATTAACAGAACTCATAGGAATTGCTTCACCTTCTGTTATATCTGATAATTTATCAGTAGCTAAAACTTCTAAAGGCATTGAACCTTTTGGAGTAGATACATTAACTACATTTACATAAGAAGCTAAATTAGTTAAACTTCTCTTATATAAGTATAATTCTTCTAATTGCGTTTCTGGAACTAAATACCCCCCAAGTGATGGTGTTCCCTCTTTTTGACCAGTATAAGCATTATACACTTCTAAATCTTCTGCAGTTGCTTTATTTCTAAGCATTCTCTTTAATACATTTTCATCATAAATTCTTCCCATTTTGTCTCCTTTTTCTTCTTTTGTTTCTGAATTTTTTAAAGTTTCTATAATTTGTAATTCACGAGTTTTATTTAAAACTTCAATTTCATCTTTTAAAGTTTCAATTTCTGTCATTTTATTCTTAATAGTTTCTATATTGTCTGTTTCTTGTAACGCTTTCACTTCATCTATCAAAGCATTATAAAAAGCGATTTTTTCTTGTAATTTATTCATAAACATCATCTCCTACATCTTTTCTAATTTTTCAATTTTTTCTTTTAATTCTTTAGGTATCTCAACCTTTTTAACCTCATTTTTAGGTAATAAAAAATCAGGCATATTATCATATTTAATGCCTGAAGTACAATTTAATACTTTTAATTCATCTAGTAATGTAATATCAAAATACTTACTAGCTTCTTCTCCTGTCAACCAAGTCTCTTCATTTACTAACTTAGTAATAGTTTTTCTTTCAATTCCGTTTATAACTTTAGACATATAAACTTCTTCAATATTATTTTGAATTTTGTTTAAGAGTTCTATAGTCTTTTCAAAGTCATCCGCATTTCCACCCATATAGGCCCACGGCTTATGTATCATTAAATAAGCGTTTTTAGGCATTTTAACTTCATCACAAGCCATTGCTATTACAGAAGCTATACTCGCTCCAATACTTTCAATATGTGCCGTAGTCTTCCCTTTATGCTCTTTAATCATATTAGCTATTGCAGTACCTGAAAATACGTCTCCACCATTAGAATTTATATTAATTCTAATTTCTTTATCAGGGTTATTTTTAAAAAAATCTTTAACCTCTATAGGTGTTGTTAAATCAAATCCATAATCGTCCTTATAGAATTTATAATCATTTGATACTATATCTCCTGAAACTTCTAAAATTGCAACATCACTTTTATTCTGTATCAGTATCATTTGAATCACCTCCTTTATAAGCAAGCCCTATATCTGCAAGTTTTACAAAACTTCCATTAATAATAGAGGTATCACCCTCTTCTATTTTAGGCATAGAAAGTAAGGCCCTTGCTTCATTTATTTTATAAACTCCATTACCTACTAAAGTTTGAATAGCTTCTGATTGTGATTTTAAATCACCTCTTAAAACTCCCGCAAGATTAAACCTTAAAGTTAAACCTTGATCTCTCTCTTTTTCAGTTAGTAATTTATAATTTAGTTCTTCTTCATACTGTTTTAAAATAGCTAGCATTGTATCAGTATAAAAACTTAAATTCTGTGCTTCACTACTTGAAAAACTTGATTTTGAATAATCATTTAAATATACAGGACTTATTCCAAAAGCTGCAGCAATTTGATTACTAGTATACTTTTTCAACTCTGCAAATTGTGAATTATTTAAATTAACATTTAAAGTTTGAAGTTCTGTATTCATAGGTAAACTCACAAACTCATTATTACTATCTTGAAGCATTTCATGTAATCTTTTAATTAACTCTTTTCTTTTTGTTTCATTTAAAGCGTCAGAAGTTTTTACAACAGTTTTACCCATCAAGCCATTTTGATACATCTTATCCATTAATCTGTCACTTTGATTAGATAATGAAAAGGCACTTTTAAGAGTTGCTACAATAGATTTCCCTTTTAAACCATCTTCACTATATCCACCTTTTAAATGAATGATTTCATTAGGTAAAAAAAACATTTCTTTGCTACCGTTATATCTATAAATAATTTTAGGTAGAACATTATCAGTATCATTTATAACCACATCAACCGCATTTGATTTTAAAGGATATAAACCAATGACCTTACCTGCTTTATATTGAATATAAATATAACTGTTCCCTTTATGATTTCTATTAAACTCTACAACCTGTTTAAAGGTTGAGGGTGTCATAAACTCGTTGGGCCTTTCATTTAATAGTTTTATAATATTATGATCATAAATTCTATTATTATCATTATCATATAAATGTATTGATAATTTAGATAGTGCCTCACTTAAAATTTTTAAACAAGTAAAATATGTTACATCTCCCAAAGGATTTGAATTGAACATACTACCTGAATTTGACCCACCAAAGAAACTATTTAAATCTACACCACCATCATTTTTAGGTTTAAACCAATTTGAAAATATTCCCATTTTTACACCTCCTTTACTTGAATAGTTCTAACCATTCATCGACTGCTTCATTTACATTAGCAATTTCTTGCAAGTTATTATGAAGTAGATACCAAGCGTCAATAATAGATACAACAGGATCTATCTTTTCATTTCCTTTTTCTTTTGTAACCTTAGGTTCTCTAAATGAATTATACTCAACTTTTGCATTAGCTAAAGACCATTTTAAAAGGTCGTTTCTTTTATCGAATAAAACCTCTCCACTATCTACAGATAATGCAAAATCTTCAACTGTGCTCCCTAAATTTCTAGCTGATTGAGTTATAGATGTTGCATCCCCTACTAAATCAGTTAAATCTTCTAACCAAGCTCCAGCACCATAAGGGTCAAACCCCACACCAACTATATTTACATCAAATACTTCTATTAAAGTTCTAAGGTGTTCTAGTATAGTTTTATAGTCTGTTTTAAAACCACCACTTGAACTTGTTGCCGTTAATAGTCCTCTGCTTATCCAGTCTCTATAAGGCACCTTGCTTTTAAATTCTTGTTCTAGTACTCTCTGAACTGGTATAAATGAATGTGAGTATATATATTTTTTATTATCTTCTAAAGGAAAAACTAAAGCTATGCTTGTTAAATCCCCACCACTTGATAAATCTATACCTAAATAACAACTTCTACCAACCATATTTTCAATAGTCAGTTCTGATTCACATTCTTTAATTTTCTCTTTATTTAAATAATCATTCTCTGTATATTGCACCCACATATTTAATTTTTTTGTAAGGAAGTTGGTCATTTCTTCACCTTGTTTTCTCAAAGCGTCTTCCATAGCAATTTTGTACTTTTCTAAATTTTCTTTATTATATGAATAATCTTCATTTAATAATAAAAAAGGATTAGCTTTTATCCAAGTATTTTCACTTTTTATATCGTCGTCTTTGTCAGGATCTGCAATATAAATAAAAATACTTTCTTTATTAACTAATCCATTTAAAATATTTACACAATCTTGATACTGCTTATAGCAAGGTTTATTTAAATCAAAACCTGCAGTCGTTATAGCTACTATACAAGAATTATCAACATTTACTTGTCCATCAAATAAAAGTTTATACATTTGGTCCGTTGGGTGCATATGGTATTCATCACATATACTAAGTACACTATCAAAGCCGTCCATTGATTTGGTATCTCGCCCTAAGGCCCTTATTCTATTTTTAGTATTTAAAGAAGTGATAGTTGAAATATGTTCCTGAACTTTAAAATATTTAGTTTTTAAAGTAGGATTATAGTTTATAAAATTAGCTATATTATCCCAAACTATCTTCGCTTGCTCATGCTTAGTTGCAGTACAAAATATATTAGAATTTCTATTTTTAGTAAATAGAGAATAATAAATACTTAATGCACTTATAAGAAGTGATTTTCCGTTCTGACGTCCAACTTGTATGTAAACTTCTTTATATAATCTTAGGTCCGTTTTTTTAACTTTCCATCCAACTATATTACCTAGTATAAAATTTTGAAAACCTCTTGTTTTAAATTTTTCTATCCTACCATTTTTTACAATTGTGAGCTTATTAGTCATATTTATAATTCTATTAACTTCTTCTAAATCTAAATAGTAATCTTTATTTTCTTTTAATACTTTATACCTTTCTATGCATAATTTTTGATTAATTCCAATAGGTATATTATGCTTTTCTATATCTTCCACGAATTTATCTAGTGGGTTATAAGAATTCTGAGAACTCATCTAGCTCCTCCTTAGGCGGGTTGTATTTAATAAGCTTCGTTCTATCAATACTGTTTAAACCCAATTTAACTGCACAATCTAAAACAGTTTTCTGCATATCTTTTAAAGTTTTAAGATTTGGGTTAGCTATAACCATATTACCTGCTTTAGTTTCTTTTATAACTGTATAGCCCTCTGTATCAACTAATTTAGTTAGTTCTTGCACTCTTGAATATGCGTCGGAATACATTGATAATATAGATACATCTAAATCATCAAGCACTTCTATAGAGTTGATTAACTTTACAGTTTCTTCAAAAATTTTCTTTGAATTTTTATTCAACCAATTTGGGGCCTTTAAATTTCTTGAGACCTTAGAATTTTCTTCCTGAAATTTCCTTTCTTCTATTTCTGCTTTAGTATTATTCCGTTTTTGAAGTTCTAACGGCTTTCTTGGTCTTGCCATTAAAAATACACCTCCTTTTAATATATTAATTTTGGGAATTTCTCCAAAAAATAGAGGGTACGCGGTATTCCATGCGGGTTTGAGCATACTTTTCGCCCCACCCCCTCTTACATTTGTAAAAGTTTTTTTAAAAGTTGTATTGTTTCATTTTTGCTTTGCTTGCTCTTATCATAAAGTGCATGTATTAAGTTGTGTGATTGATGTGATAAAGGAATTAAGTTTGATACATCTAATGCTTTGCTCTTATCTTCTCTAAATTCTACAATATGATGTACTACATCAGCTTGTACTAACTTACCTAAAACTTTTAAAGCATACAAGTCCAAGTAATTATATTTTGACATTACTTTCTTCCTGGTCAATTTCCAATCTCTTGAATTATAAAAAACTTGTGCTTCTTTATCTCTTGAATTCTTATCATAAACTTCATTTCTAATTTTTGAACATCTACTACACTTCTCATTCAACTTTAATTTTCTTTTACAATAGCAACATGTTTTATACAACATTTTAAATTCCTTTCTCTATTAAATGTCTATACAATTTAAAAACTCAATTAAATGAAAAAAGGTAGTTATAAAACTACCTTTAAATCATGAGTTGAAATCTTTATAGACTTCTAATATTTTACATTATAGCATGTCAAGGAAAACTGGTCAAGTCCGATTTTGGTCCGTTTTTTTTAAAATTTTTTCTTTTTTTCTTCTAAAAGATTTGAAATCATTATTAAATCTTCTTCTGTAGCTAATTCTTTAATAAAAGTTCTAGTACAACTTTTATACCTATTATATTTTACTTTTATTTTCCCTGTTTCAGTTGCTCTGTATTTTCTAACTGCTTCATTTTGTTTTTCTTTATCTTTATAACCAAGTCTTTTTAATTTTTGTTCCATTTTTTATTTTCTCCTTATCTAAAAAAATTGAAATAAATTAATAATAATATTAAAATAGTGTAAATAATAGTTTCTTTAATAGTTCCTTTAACTATATTGAATTTATAGTTTAATTTACCTATTCTAAAATTAAAAGTTTTTAAGATCTCTCTTCCTTTTTTATCTTTCATTTTTTGTCTATGAAAAAGATAGGGTGGGGCTTTAGGCCCCGTATTTTGCTTTAATTATAATTTCTATCAACTTGACTAATTCAATAAATAGTGTTATAATCAATGCAACAATGAATTTATTAGTCACTGAGTGAGTTTTCTTGATTTCGGTGACTTCTTTTATTATAACCCTTTTTTTCTTTTTCATTGTTCCTCCTTTCTATATATAAATTATATCATTAATCGCAATTAATGTAAAGAAAAAATTGCATTTTTCTTATAATTTTTTATTTAATCAATTCAATTGCTTTTCTAAGTTCTTCTTTATCTTTATGAGTATAAATTTTCTCAGTCATAGAATAACTACTGTGACCTATCAATTTTGATATTGATACTGTATTTGCATCAACATTACTCAATAAACTAGCAAATGTATGACGTGTGTCGTGTATAGTGTGTTTCATTCCTAATTTTTTCATCAAAATATT
The DNA here is from genome assembly GCF_001559795.1 of Pseudostreptobacillus hongkongensis. Taxonomy (NCBI): domain Bacteria; kingdom Fusobacteriati; phylum Fusobacteriota; class Fusobacteriia; order Fusobacteriales; family Leptotrichiaceae; genus Pseudostreptobacillus; species Pseudostreptobacillus hongkongensis. The sequence continues at coordinate 39,552 of NZ_LOHY01000011.1, forward strand.
AAATTTACTAAAATATGTTATATAGCTCATTTTTTCATTTTTGTTTATAGGCCCATTTATAAAATATTCCTTATTAAAATCTATTCTGTTTTCAATCAAATTTTTTATTTTAGGATGTATTGGAACTAATCTATTTTTACCTGCTTCTGTTTTACTACCACCTTTCAAATATCCCTCCTCAAGATTTATATCACTTATCTTAAGGTTTAATAATTCTCCTATCCTCAACCCTGTATATATCAAGATTAATATAGTATCTATCAAATCATATTTATTTAAATTGTACCAAAGTACTCCGATTTCTTCTTCTGTAAATATTTTCCGTTCTATTTTCGTTACTTTTTTACCTATTTCTAAAAATGTTGAATAATCTTTTGAAACAATTTCTCTTTTTAAAGCAAATTTATATAATAAAGAAATTAAAGATTTCACTCCTGTTTTAGCACCTCTTTTATCTCCCATTTTATCAATCACAATTTGATAATCTCTAGTTTTCAATTCAATAAATCTTTTGTCATGTAAATCAATTAAATTATTAAAAGAAGAATTTTTATTTTTTTTAGTTAATTCACTTAAATTTAAAAAACTTTCTTTAGACCATTTAGTATATAATTCCTTTAGAGTTATGTTATTTGAATAGTCATAAGGATTATCTAAAAACTCTATTAAATATTTATTTGCTTCTTTTTGAGTTTTGAAATAACCTAAATATTTTCTTTTTTGTGTCACATTTTTATTATTTCCTACAAATTCATATCCAGTTGTAATTACTACAGCAAAGGGTTTTCTTCTATTTCCACTTAATTTTACTACACTTCCTGTTCCATTTCCTCTCTTCATTTTTTAGTCCTTTCTTTTTTGCTTTTTAAAATTTGCTCTATATTGCCTTAATTTTAACCAGATTTGATTAAGGCTTATAATTTTACCTTAAAATCTTTTTTAATCAATCTGGGATATTCTAGGTATCAAATTTTTGATTTTAGATTATATTTCAAATTCCTTTTTTAGAAATTCAGTCTCATTTTTTATTTTTTAATTCTTGTATTACATTAGAAAAGTGTTCTGTTTTTATAGGGCCTGTTTTTAGATTTTGACTTTTAATTTTCTATATAGGCCCTCTCCACATCGTTGGGTTTCCCAACAAGGAAAAGAAAACTCATTTTTTCTTTTTATTTTATATTTCTTTTTTCTTATATAAATTTCTTATATAAATTTCTTATATAAATTTCTTATATAAATTTCTTATATAAATTTCTTATATAAAAGTTCTTATAATATATATTCTTATTAGAGTATCAAATCTGTACCACTTAAGTAGTATCAAAATTGTACTACTAGCAGTATCAAATCTGTACCACTTTTAACATAGTAGTATCAAATCTGTACCACCCTTTCAAAAGTACCTTAAACACTTGCTTTATAGATATTTTATATATAATAAGTAGTATCAAAATTGTACTACTACACTTTGATTTTTAGTTGTGTTTTTATTACACATTATTTAAAATTAAAAGTAATCAAAAATTAAATACAATCTCTATCAATTATAATTCCTATTCGATTACTTAATAATATTCCACAAATATAGTTTATTCTATCCTGTAATTTTGAAGAACTAACACAATAATTACAACCTAAAAATATTGTAGAAAATAAATCTGCTTCCGTTTCTTCTTTTTTGGTTTTTATAAATACTGTATTAGTGTGTTTTCTGATTATTTCATCATGCAATAAAATATGCGCTATCTCGTGAGCTATTATAAATACTTTTTCACTCTCTTTAATATCTAAATTACTATTTATAAATATAATATGATTTCCTAAACAACAATTAGTACAAGCTTTACAATTCCTACCTAAATTATCACAAATTAACTTTATATCATACTCTTTTAATAAGCTATATACATTATCAAATCTATTTCTTAAATTTAAAGCAAGGTCAACTATTTTATTTATATCCATTTCTTTTCTAACTCCTAACAACTATCCTTCGTTTATTGTTTTATTTTATTTGTATTTCTTCTCCTTTTAAATCGATAAATCCATCTTTGTCAATCCAGAATTCATTTCCGTTAGGAACTTTGCTATAAGTGCCCAGTATTATACTTGTATCAGAAAAAACACCTTCTAATAATATTCCTCTTTCAAAATCTTCAAACAAAGTTATATCTTTAAACTTAGTATTTTCTTTACTATTTACAAAGGTAACATAAGTTAGTTGTCTTTCGGTCCACGCTTGTTTTCTGGCGTGTTCAATTAATTTATCTTTATCAGTAATAGTCGTATATATTATAAAATGTCTATCTTTATTCTTTTGCTTGTTGTAAGCTAAAGTTTCAAATGATTCTTGAGTAGTTGAAGTACTAGTAATAATATTCTCTTGATTTGTTGAAGATACTTTACTCCCGCAACTGAATAAAAATAATGACACAACTCCTATAATTAATAATTTTTTCATATATAATTTTCCTCCTACTTCTTTTTTAGTTTACCTTGCTTTTTTAAAATATGTATAAATGCTCTAGTTAGAGTTTGTTTTATTTCCTCAATATCTTCTTCTGTATTTTTTCCATAACCATCAAAAAACATTGTCGTATTTGCATTGATATAGCTGTTTAATTGTTCTAGTTGAAATTCACTTAAATCACTTACATCTACATTATTTATTTTTTTATTTTCATTAGGGAAAAAATAACTCAAACTAACATTTAAAGCTTTTGCTAACTTTTCTAAAACATCAAGTCCTGGTGTTCTTTGACCGTTCTCAAAATAAGATATTGAACTTTTGGTATTATAACCTATCATTTCAGATAATTGTTGTTGTGAAATTCCTAATTCCATTCTTCTCGTTTTAATTAAATTTCCTAATAATTTATTAGTTTCATTAGGTTTCATGTTTTTAACTCCTTAAATTGATTTTATAATATATTATACATTAAAAAACAAAAAAATCAAAAAAAAATACAAAAAAAATAAAAATAATAGTTGACAGTTTAAGAACGATGTGTTATACTATTAACATAAAAGAAGTTAAAAAACTTAGAAAGGACAGAAAATTGAAATTAGAAAAATTAGAGAAATTAAAAAATTTAATTAATAAAAAGGGCCTAAAATTTTCTTTTATAGCTCGGAAACTCGGAATAACACCTACTGCATTTTCAAGGAAAATGAAAAATAAAAGTGATTTTCAATGGGAAGAAATAAATGAGTTAATAAAAATATTACAACTTAATGAAGAAGAAAAAAAGTTTTTTTTAGATTAATTGTTCTCAAACCAAGAACAAAAAAGAAAGGAAGAATGATATGGAAAATGAAATTATATTGAATTTAACAGTAATATTTAATGTTATTTCTTGCTTAATTTGGATACCTAACGATTTAAAATTATTAAAATCTCTTTTTCTTTTTGAGTTGTTTCTACAATTAGTTTTATTTCTTTATTTAATACTTCAATATTTTGGATATTAAAAATACAATAAAAAGTTTTAATTTCATAATAATTTAAAGGTTTATTTTTATTATTATAGCTAATTAAAATTTCATAATATTTTTTAGAATCAAAATCTTGAATAGTTTTTATAATAAAGTCTGTGTTTTTATCTCTTAAAAATGAAACTGATATCGTATCAAGTTTATTAATGTTTTCAGAGAAATATTTTTTACCATCTATTTTTAAATATATTTTCTTAATATATAAAGGGTTTATAGATGTATTAGTTATATTTATAGAGACTAAAAATAATTTATCTTTTAAAACATTAGTACTTAAATCAGACAATAGAAATTCAGGTTTAAATCTTCTTTCTTGCTTGAAAGAAATGAATAAACTAATTAAAGAAATAAAAAAACTTAAAATAGCAATTATATTTGAAAACATAAAAAATCTCCTTTTAAATAAATTCATGATATTACAAATATTATACCTTAAAAGGAATTAGAAAGGAATAAAAATGCAAGAAATGATAAAAATTGATTATAACGATAATCAAGAAGTTATAGTAAGTGGTCGTGAATTACATGAAAAATTGGAAATTCAATCTCACTATAAAGATTGGATAAAAAGAATGTTAGATTATGGGTTTGAAGAAAATAGAGACTTTATAGCTATCGCTCAAAAAAGAGCAACAGCTCAAGGTAATGAAACTACATACAATGACCATCTTTTAAAATTAGATACTGCAAAAGAAATATGCATGTTGCAAAGAAATGAAAAAGGTAAAATCTTTAGACAATATTTTATACAAATTGAGAAAGATTACAACTCTCCTGAGAAAGTAATGGCAAGAGCTTTGATGTTTGCAGAAAAGAAAATGAATACACTTCAAATTGAAGTTAAAGAACTTCAAGATAAAATTGAAGCAGATAAACCAAAAATTATATTTGCAGAAGCATTGGAAGTGTCAGATAAGGCTATCCTAATTGGAGAACTTGCAAAGATACTTAAGCAAAATGGAATTGATATAGGTCAAAATAGGCTTTTTGAATACCTTAGAAAAAATGGTTATTTATGCAATCGTGGAGAACAGTACAACTCTCCTACACAGAGAGCATTAGAACTTAAATTGTTTGAGATAAAGACAACTACTATAAACAACCCTGACGGTTCAGTAAGAGTAACAAGAACAACAAAAGTAACACCAAAAGGGCAAAGTTATTTTATAAATCAATTTAAAAAGTAATATAACCCAAAATAAAGAAAGAGGTTGATTATGATTAATATAAATTTTATTTGGAAGTTATTAAAATTCCTAATAATTTTCCCCATAGCAGTTAAGTCAACTGTTCAGACAATTGAAATTATCAATATTTTTCTTACATTAAAAGAAGAGGACAAAAGCCCTGTGACATATTTAGTTTTATACATTGCAATTGCCCTTTTAATGATAATTTTTTATATATTATTTAAGTAGTTACAAGCTTCATAAAATGAAAAGTATTACAGAATTAAATGAGAAAATAAGAAAAGAACTTAAAAAATAATACATAATAGTTTGCACTTATAACGGTGCCGTGATGAACTCATTTTAACTCCTTAGATTATTTATATATAAAACAACTTTAGGTGTTATAGGTGCAAGCAAATTTAAAAGAAAGGATATGATTAATATGTTAGATAAAAGAACTTTAACTGTTCAAGAATGTGCAAAATTTGTAGGGTTATGTCCTATGACAGTTTCTAAAGGTTTAAGATCAAATACGCTACCTTTTGGAACTGCTATAAGATTGCAACATAAAGATAAAAAGGACACATTTAAATATCACATTCCTACTGCAAAAGTTGAGGAATATATGGGAATAAAATATGAAGATTTTTTAAAAAGAAAGGAGCTAGAAAACAATGACTAAAATACTATTAAATATACTATTTACAATTACTTTTATAATATCATTTATATTTTGCTTTAGTGAAAATATGTTGATTTTTATACTAAGCTTTTTAGGTTTAGTAATTTCAGTTTGGTGCTTGCATGTTAATAATGTTGATGACGATATCAAAGAAGTTGAAATTTAATAAAAAAGAACTACTAAAAAAGTAGTCCTGTCGTCGAATTTATACTTAATTTTAACATTAAATTTTTAAAAAGTAAAGGAGTAAAATGGAATTTTATGAGGTATTAGGAACTGAACTTCAATTAATGCTAGATATTGAAGAATATATCATTTTAAAAGATTCAGAATTTATATATAAACCATCAAAATATTTATACAATTATTGGAGTTCGAATAATAGTTGTAAAAAAATACTTAATAAATTTAAAGATTTTGAAAAAGGTATAAAAATTTCTGAATTATATAACAAAATTTTAGAACATTTAAAAAATGAAAATGAGATTGTGATAATATCAAAAATTGAATATATGTACATGATTAAAGATATACTTAATCATTTACTTAGATTTCACAATTTTAAAACTAGAGAGGTGATCAAATAATGGAAATTATAGATATAAAAGAAATTCTTTTAAATAAAGAAACTGAAGTTTTAGATTTTAATAATAAAGAAGATTGGGATATTTTAAGATCTAAAGGTGTTGGTGGTTCAGATATAGGTGCTATCTTAGGTGTTAATAAATATAGAGGTATTGTAGATGTATATCTTTCAAAAGTAGAAAATCAAAAAACACCTGAAAATAATGCAATGTATTTTGGTACTAAGTTAGAACCTTTAATTCGTTCAGAATTTGAAGAAAGACATATTGGAGCATATAAAGTATACACTACTGATAAATCACTTAAATTTGGAATTTTAAGGGCTAATTTAGATGGTGTGATTTATGATGAATTAAATAAAAAATATGGTGTACTTGAAATTAAAACTGCTAATCAATTTGTAAAAAACGAATGGGAAAATGGAACTATTCCACAAAGTTATTATGCACAGGTTCAACACTATTTAGCTGTTACTGGTTTTGATTTTGGAATTATAGCTGTATTAATTGGTGGTAACGAATACAAGGAATTCTATATCGAAAGAAATGAATTAGATATTGAAATAATAATCAATGCTGCAAATGATTTTTGGAATACTTATGTTGTACCAAAAGAAATGCCTTTTGCTGATGGTTCTAATGCTTATGCTGAATATCAAAGTGAAAGATTATCTAAAATGCAAGAACAAGGAATTACTTTAGAACTAGACAACACTACTGAAGAACTTATATCTAAAAGGCAAGCGCTTAAAAATGAATTAGATAATTTAGAAAATGAAATAAAAACAATAGACCAACAACTAAAAGAAGAACTAATAAATAATGCTTGTAAAAAAGGAGAAAGTCCAAAATACAAAGTAAGTTTAGTTGTAATGAATAGAACTAAAACTAATACTAAAGAATTTGAAAAACAATATAAAGACTTGATAAACGAATACAAAGAAAAAGAAAAAGAATTTAAAGAAACATATCAAACTAATTACTTAAAAATAACTGAAAAGGAGATTAACTAACTATGGAAATGGCAAGAAATTCATTAGCAACAACAACTAAGAACAATACAGGAGTATCTACTACTAATAAGAAAAAAGAAAAAACTATATATGATGTAATACAATCAATGCAACCACAATTTGAGATTGCTCTACCTAATCATATAAATACTGAAAGATTTGTAAGAGTTGCTTTAACTACTATTAGACAAAACCCTAAACTTGCAACTTGCAAAAAAGAAAGTTTGCTTGGTGCTTTGATGGTATCAGCTCAACTAGGACTTGAACCTGGAATTTTAGGTCAAGCATACATAATTCCTTATGGAACAGAAGCACAATTCCAAATAGGTTATAAAGGTATGATTGAACTTTTAAGACGGAGTGGTCAACTAAGTGATATATATGCTTATCCTGTTTATGAAAACGACGAATTTGAAATTCAATACGGACTTGAAAGAAACTTAATTCATAAACCTAATTTTGAAAATCGTGGTAATCCTATTGGATATTACTCAGTTGCTATACTAAAAGATAATACAAAAGCATTTAACTATATGACTGTTAAAGAAATTGAAGAACATAGAGATAAATACTCTAAAGCTGCTAAAAGTTCAATAAGTCCTTGGAAAAGTGATTTTAACTCAATGGCACTTAAAACTGTAATAAAACAAATGCTTAAATACTTGCCTATTTCAGTTGAATGGTTAGAAAAAACTGAAAAAGACGAAAAAGTATATAACTTAAATTCTGAAAGTAATACTGCTAAAGATACTACTATATTTGAAGAACCTATAGATGTTACAGAAGATATTATTGAAGAAGCAGAAACTGTTGAAGAAAATATAAATGAAGAAACAGGAGAAATGATAGAAAATGATTAATGTAGTTACTTTAATGGGAAGATTTACTAAAGATCCAGAACTTACATGGACACAATCAGGGAAAACTTATGTTAGATTTTCTCTTGCTGTTCAAAGGGATAGCGATAGAGAAGAAGCTGATTTCATAAATTGTGTTGCTTGGAATAAAACAGCTGAACTTATATCTCAATACTTTGCAAAAGGAATAAGAATTTTAATTGAAGGTAGGCTTAATGTAAGTAGTTATGAGAAAAATGGAGAAACTAGATACTCAACAGATGTAGTTGTAAATAAAATTCATTTTGTTGATTATCGTAGTGAAGAAAGTTCTAACAATAATACTACTAATGAAACAACAAGTAAAACTACTAAATATACCTCTCAGTCTAATTCTACAGGAGAAAATATAATTGAAGATGAAGATGATTTCCCGTTTTAAAAAATCTAAAGTTTGGGAGGATTAGGCAATGAATGAAGAAGAGAAGATAGATTTGAGCACTTTTTATAAGTTGCCTAAAAATCTTTTTAAAAAATGGTGTGATAATGAAATCAGTTCTAATTCTATTAAAATATTGATTAAATTAATAGATATGTATAGAGTTTTTAAAAGTGAAGATAAAACTTTAAAACTATCATATAATACTATATTTATAAAATTGGGAATAACAAATAAAAATACAATTTCAAAATCTCTAAAAGAACTAGAAACTTTAGGATATTTAAAAATAGAAAAAGCAGAAAAAGGTAAACCAAGTAAGTATCGTTTAAATATAAAAGAATAAAATAAATAGGTGATAAATAATATGAGATATAAAAAAATTGGTTATTATGATGAAAATGGTGAAGAAAAATATTATACTGAAGATTTAAAATCTTATATAACCCCTGCCCTATTTTTATCAGATGAAAAAACCAAAGAACATACTTTTGAGCGTTGGCACGAACGACAAGGAGATAAATATAGAAACTTTGCAAACTATTGTATAAACTTTGAAAAAGCAAGAAATCAAGGTATTGGCTTTATTTTAAGTGGTGAATGTGGAACTGGTAAAACATACGTGGCTGATTGTATTTATAATGCTTTAAAAGATAAATACCTAGTTTGTAAATCAAGTTTAGCTACTATGCTTAATTTAATAACTAAAGATTTTGGAAACGCTAAACCTTATAAAATAAATAATTTAATTGATGACCTACTTAGATTAGATTTAATAATTTTTGATGATTTAGGTAATGAAAAAATTGAGAACGAATGGATAAAAGGGCTTGTATTTGATATATTTGATACTCTATATCGTAATAAAATACCTTTCGTGATAACAACTAATTTAAATAGTAATCAATTAAAAGAACATTTAAAAATTAAGGATAGTTTAAAGATATATGATCGTATTAGAGAAGTATGCAAAGGTTATAACTACAATAATTTAAAAAATATGAGATATAACAAAAATAATAGAAATTTTGAGGAGATATTTTAATGACATTAATTGATGATAAAGGTAAAAAAATAAATATAGATTTAAGCAATATAGAAACTTTAAATACTACTATTAATTGCAAAAATAATAAAGTAATATTTTTGACAGTTCAATTTAAATCTGATGGTAAATTTTACAGATTTAATGATTATAACAATGTTGATTTAATTAAAAATTTATATCAAATGCTTAAATATACTAAAGATGTAAATGAGGTCAATAATGATTAAACTTAAAGGCAATGTACCTAGCTCTAAAAATTCAAAACAATGGACAGGAACTACTTTAATTGCAAGTAAAACTGTTAGAAATTATTTAAAAGATTATGAGTTTCAATATGATATTTTTAGAAATGATTTTAAAAAGTTATTATTAGGTAAAGAAAAACCATATTTTATTGGTTTCTATTTTATCAGAGATAGTAAAAGAAAATTTGATTATCACAATGCAGTTCAACTACCCTTTGATTTAATGGTCAAACATGGTTGGATAGATGATGATAATATCACTGAAGTTAATGGAATTAATTTAGGTTATGAAGTTGATAAACATAATACAGGTGTGATAATTACTGTATTAGATAACGATTTTAAAAATGAAATAGATAAAGTTTTAGAAAGGATAAAAAATGATAAAGTTAGATAATATAAAGAACTCTTTTCACTTAGTCGGTAAAACGCTAAGAAATAAAACTACTAACGAAGTACATTTTGTAGAGAATTTACACATAAATAAATACTTTAATAGTTCAGACCCTATCAGATTTAGATTTATAAATGATCAGTCTGTTGCTTTCATTTCAGGAACTAAAGAAGAAGTTTTAAAGCAACTATTAAATTTTGAGGTAGTAAGATGAGTGATGTAATTTATGAAGATAAATACTTTGAAAAGAGATTTAGAGTTGGAACATGTTATATGGGTTTAATAGAAATAATTGAAAAAGGTCGTGGAGATTTAACGAAAGATATTATAGAGTTATTTGAGATGTTAAATCTATATGATAATAAAATAAGAAATATTGAAGTTGAAGAATCGATATATGAAAGTGCTGTAGTATGTAGAAAGTATTATTTAAACCATCAAATGAATAAAGAAGCTAATAACTGTAGAATGATTAAGGAATACATAAGCAAACTATTAGGGAGGATATAGTGAGACAGTTAAAAGAACATAATAATAGAATGATTGCTAAAAAGAATGTTGAATATATTACGGGTCAAGAATTAAGGTTATATTTAGCTGAAAAAGTTAAAAAATATTTAGGTGAGGATCCTATCATAGTATTTGATGGTGCTGTTGGTTCTGGTCAGTTAGAGCAATATATAAACATTTCTAAACTATACGGTTTAGATATACAAGAAATGGCAGTAAATACAGCAAAAGAAAACTATGAAAATTCTGATATAGAATGTAAGTCATTTTTTGAATATGATAGAAATGATTTTATTGCAGATTGTGTAATTATGAATCCACCGTTTTCAATCCCATTCAAACAACTCAGCGAGATTGAACAAGAAAATATAAAATCAGAATTTACTTGGAAAAAATCAGGAAAAGTAGATGATATATTCATATTAAAATCATTGAAATATACTAAAAGATATGGATTTTATATAGCATTTCCAGGAATAAGTTATAGAAGAGATGAAGCTAAAATGAGAGAACTTATAGGAAATCAATTAGTTGAGTTAAATATGATTGAAAATGCTTTTACTGATACAAGTATATCTGTAATATTTTTAGTAATTGATAAGGAAAAAGTAACAGATGAAGTATATAGCGAATTATATGATTGTAAATCTAATGAAATAAAAGCAAGTACTACGATTAAACTTGAAAATGATAGATGGGAATATGCAAGAGAAGAAGAAAAGAAAGAAGTTATTGATATAGAGGAAGTTCAAGAAAAATTATTCAATAGTTTATCGACTAATATAGTTAATCATTTTAAAGTGAAACAAGTACTTAAAGAGATAAGACCACAACCAATAAAAGATGAATTAAGAGCATTATATATAATTATAAAAAGACTAATGATAGAAGAAGGTATAGAAGATGAAATATAGATTAGGGGATGTATGTGAGATTAAAGCACATGAATCAACTTTAACTAAAAAGCAACTTGAAGAAACAAAAGATGGAGCTTATCCCGTAATTGGAGGAGGTGCTGAGTATAAAGGATACTATACAGAATATACACACGATGGAGATTTAGTAACGATTAGTTCAGCAGGTAGTCCTGGAATAGTTAAATATCATGAAGGGCCGATCTATGCTGATAAAGTTATAACTATAATTCCTAAAAATGAAATAATAACAATATATCCTAAATATTTATATTACATATTAGGTACTAAATACCCAGAAATTAAAGCAAGGATAAGCGGAACAACTATTAAAAGTATTTATCCAAAGGACTTGATGGATTTAAAAATAAATATACCGCCTTTACCTAAACAGTTATTAATAACTGAAAAAGTAGATTTGGCTTATAGTATGCAACCCAATTTAGAAAATGATATAGAGTTAATGAATAAAATGAAAAAATATTATACAGAACTTATGTTAGAATCGTTAGGTGGAATTTAAAAAACAAAAAAGGAGAATAAGTAATGGAAGAAGAAATAAAAAATAATATTGAATTACCAAATCATTATGACTGGAATTTACCTATAAAAAGTAAAACTGTTATTGATGAGGTTATAAAAGATTTAAAAGGAAATGTTGCTTTTAATATAGGTAATGCTCTTAAATATATCATTAGGCATAATAAAAAAAATGGTGTAGAAGATTTAAAAAAAGCTATTCAATATTTAAAATGGACTGTAGAAGAAATGGAAAAGTAATATAAATAAAATTAAAAGGAGAGTACAACTATGAGTTATAACATAACTAAAAAAGAATTGATTGAAATGATTAGAGTAGGAAATATTGAAAAGTTACTTTACTATAATCAACCTATTAAAATAATTGAAAGAGTTATATTAGATAAATATGATTTCATTCTTTTAACTAATGAAATGGGCTTTAAAATGGTAAATTTAAATAAATATGAAGATGAGCAATTTATGTACGAATTTAAAACATTTGAAAGAAAAAGATATGAAGAATATTATTATATTTATCCTATTGAGTCTCTTTCAGAATTAAGTATATGTAAGAAAAAAGATAATAAAAGTATCTTTAATTATTATGATTTTGAAAGCGGAAATTACTTTGAAACTGAAGAACAAGCAAAGGCAGTATTAAAAGATATTAAATCTATTTTTGATAAAGTAAAAAAAGGAGAGTATGATTATGAGAGTTAGATTAACACTAAACGAATTAAAGGAATGGATAGAAAAGAATACAAATTATAATAATGAGTGCTTAAAAAATATATGGTGGAATAATATGAAGATCCTCAGAATAAGTTATCACCCTGATAAAAAAATATTTCTCGTTCAAACTAATCTTGGATGTTTAAATTGTTATACTGAGCTGTCAGATGGAGAATATAAAACAGATTTTTATGTAGAAAAGGAAAGATGGAGAGCTAAAAAGGATGAATACTATTATCGTGTAATATTAAACTATAAAGTTGGATTTTTTGAAGTTGATTATGGTTATGAGAGTTTTCAAGATTTTAGTAATGCACTTTATTCAACACATAACTATTTCCAAACAGAAGAACAAGCCCAAAAATTTGCAGATGACTTAAACAAAGCTATTGCTCCTCTATTTGAAAAAGTTAAAAATGGTGAGTATGATGAATAATAATGAACTTATTTTAAATATTTTTGTACTAATAACAGTAATTATTATGTTATATATAAATAGAAAATACTAAAAATGCGAGGCATGACTATGAGGAAAATTAAAAATAAAGATGTAAAAAAAGTTAATAAAAAAATGTTGAAAACTAAGCCAGCTGTTATAAAAGATGATAAAGATAAACACATAGCATTGATATCTATAGCTTTATTTATTATAGAACGTCAAATAGCAAATTTGTTTAAATTTGATGAACAATTTAAGATATTAACAACAAGAAATATAACTAAATTAGTATTTAAAAATTATGCTATATGTGATGATTCCTTTAAAAAAGAATTTAGTTTATTTAGATCTTTTATATCTTTACTACATCATGTTAGAAATGGTGTTACAGAAGATATTTTATACAAAAGAATAGCTTATACTAAAAATGCTAAAGCTGATAATGTTTTTAAATGGTTAACTGAGATTGAACTATCTTTAATGGTTGATATTATGAAGCCTTATTTAGAAACGATTGAAACAAAATCTGGACTTAATATAACTTTAAATTATATTAATTTACTTGCAAGTTTTAAAGTGTTATCAGATACATTAAGTAGTACTAAAAATGAAGAATTATTAGACCTGTATGATAGAAAATATTTAAAAACTTTAAGAACTATAAGTACTAAAATGTGTAATCTTATTCCATCTTCTTTAAAAGAATTGACAGGTGAAGATAACATAAGTGCTGACTATATTTCAGATCTACTTATAAAGAATAATAAAAATATAAATAATAAAGTAGATAAATTGATTAAAAGATTGAAATTAAACTATAAATAATTAAATTACTTGAACTAGAAAATGATGATTTGTTAAATATGTATAATAAAAATGAATTGAAAGAAATAAGATGTAATACTACTAAATTATATAATAGAATACCCTACTGCTTAAAAGAACTTACTGGAAGAGAAACTGTCGATGAATTTAAATTTAAAGCGTTGCTTGAAACTGTGATGCCTGCTTAAAATTTGGAGGAAATTTGAATAAATCTGATATACTAAATTATATTGATAAAAAATTAGAAAAAATTGAAGTAGAGCTTGATAAAAAATATAAAAAAGAAGAGATTATAAAAGAAAATTTCAGAAACAAAAATTTAGAAGCTCTACTTTATAACTATCCTACTTATAAAGCTAAAATCAAAATTATTGAATTAGAAATTTATAAGCTTAAAAATGATGAAGTACAACTACTTCATAAAACTAAAAATGATGATATCAAAGTACAAACTTCACATATTTTTAAAGATAATTTTGAAATTATACAAGATAGAATTGATAGTTTAAATTTAGTACTAAATGAGCTTAAATATATCACTTCTAAAATTGATATAGCTTTAAATGTTGTAAAAATTAAAAATGAATTAGGTTATAAAATTATTGAGTTAAAATACTTCAACAACTATAACTTGAATCAAATTTTAGAAAATTTAGAACTTAAAAAAAATAGATATTCTGATATAAAAGATAAAGCAATTAAAGAATTAAAAAGCATACTTTTTTTATGAATTAACTGGAGTTAAAATGATGAAATATTTTAATTTTTTTTCTTAAAAATTTGTATGCTACTAGTATTCTATGGTTAAAAAAACAAGTAATTTTTAGTTATTTTTTATAGCTTTACAATTTATACAAGTGGCTTAAATACTAGGTTTTAAGGTTTTTAAAACTGTAAAAAATACTTGTCTATTAATACTATATAATTTCCTTGTTAATAAAAAATATACCTCCAAACTTTTAGTTTTTTGGTATATTCTTTACTAATTTATATCATTATATAATATTCTTATTTAGGTGATACTAATATTTTAACTTGGCTCTTTTCAGCTACTAATGCTTCAAATCCTTCTTTAACTATATCATCTACTAATATTTTCTTAGTTACTAATTTTTCTTTTGAGAAATAACCTTGTCCCATTAATTCTAAAACTGCTGGGAAACAATTTCTATATGCTATTATTCCTTTAACAGTTTTTTCTTTAATAACAATTTCATTTGGATGAATTGAAGCTTCAGATTCCCAAATACTTACTACCATACATTCTCCATCGTTTTTAACAACTTCTATAGATTGTTGTAATACTTTAGGTACTCCTGTTACTTCATAAGAAACATCTGCTCCACCATTTGTTTGTTCTTTAATGTATGCAACTGCATCAACTTTTGAAGGATCAACAACTATTGCTCCTAATTCTTTAGCTTTTGCTTGACGCTCTGGTGATAATTCTACTGCATATATTTTAGTAGAACCTGCAGCTCTTAAAGCTTCTATTATTAATAATCCTATAGGTCCACATCCAAATACAACTGAACTATCTCCTGCTTTTAATTTACTTTGTCTTACTGCATATAACGCAACAGCAGCTGGTTCTGTTAACGCACCTTGTTCATAATCAACATTATCTGGTAATTTATGTACAAGTCCTCCATCAACAACACAGAATTCTGCAAATCCACCATTAGAAGCAAGTCCAACGAATCCTAAGTTTGGATCTAAGTTATATTGTCCTTCTAATCCATTTTTAGCTAATATTGGCTCAACTGTAACTCTATCTCCTACTTTAACTCTTGTCACTTCTGAACCAACTTCAACTATTTCTCCACAAAATTCATGTCCCATAGTTAATGGTGCTTTAACGTGAGAATATGGATGTTCTTTTTCAACTGGAATAAATATAGGTCCTCCTAAATATTCATGTAAATCACTTCCACAAATACCTGCATATTTTACAGCAATTTTTACATCTTTTGGTCCTACACTTGGTACTTCCACTTCTTCTACACGAACATCTCTTCTTCCATACCATCTAGCGGCTTTCATTTTCATAAGTTTCATCTTCCTTTCAAATAGATTTAACTCCTCGTGTTATATAATAGTACTATTTTTTATTTTTTGCAAGAAAAAACCTCTTTTTTAATATTTTTAATAAAATATCGATATATTATAAAGTTATAATTTCATAAATTGATATAAAGTCCATACACTTTAAAAATAATAACTAATAAATAAAAATAGTAGGTTCAAACCTACTATTTTATTGAAAATAACTATATCTTCTTATTTAACTAATCTCTTTAAAGCATCAGCTACAAATTGTACTTTAGGACCAACTATAACTTGAGCTGTTGTTTTATCAGGAGTGCTAGTCCCAAAAGCTCCTGCAGCTTTAATTTTATCTTTATTAATTACTTCTGAATTTACTACTTCAAGTCTTAATCTTGTAGCACAGTTGTCTATAGAAACTATATTTTCTTTACCACCTAATGCTTCAAGAATTACTTCAGCCATAGCTTCAAATTTATCATTACCTTTTCCATTTACTTCAACTTCAATTGTTTCATCTTCTCTTCCTGGAGTTTTTAAGTTTAATGTTTTAATAGCAAATAAGAATACTACTAAATAAATAACAAAGAATACTAAACCTATAGGTAATAATAATAAAGGATTATGTGCATTAGGATTCTTTAAACTTAATACATAATCTATAAGACCAGCACTAAATGAGAATCCCGCTGTAGCACCTATTGCTGTAACTACGTACATAGAAACTGCTGTAAGTAAAGCATGTATTAGATATAAAGCTGGTGCTAAGAACATGAATGAAAATTCTAATGGTTCTGTAACACCTGTTACAAATGAAGCAATACCTGCAGCAAGCATAAGTGAACCAATTTCAGCTTTTCTTTCAGGTTTTGCTGTTAAGTAAATTGCAAGTCCTGCAGCTGGTAATCCAAACATCATTATAGGGAAGTATCCTGCTTGGTACATACCAACATGATATATACCATTTAAACTAGCTGGTAAGTCTTTCATTACATCTGCAGCTGGTCCCCAGAATCTACCTATATCATTTATTCCAATTAAATTAAACCAGAATACTGAATTTAATGTATGGTGTAATCCTACTGGAATTAATAATCTATTGAAGAATCCATAAATTGCAGCACCAAATGCTCCAAGTCCAACTATAGATTCACCAAATAAAGTTAATTTTCCAAAAATAAATGGCCATACATATAATAAGATTCCTGAAACAATTATCATAAATACTGCTGTTAATATAGGTACTAATCTCTTACCACTAAAGAATGCAAATGCATCTGGAAGAACAACATCATGGAACTTGTTATAAGTATGTGCAGCAACTAGCCCTGATATAATACCAATAAATTGATTTGATATTTTAGCAAATGCTGGCGCAACTTCACTAGGATCTATTTGTAATAATTGAGCTACTGATCCAGTTGATAATAATGTTGTAACTACTAAAAATGCAACAAGTCCAGAAAGAGCTGCTGATCCATCTCTATCTTTTGACATTCCAAGCGCTACCCCAACAGCAAATAAAATTGACATTGAATCAATTATAGATGCCCCTGTCTTAACTAAAAATGCTGATAATACACTATTTGCTCCCCAACCAGTTGGATCTAGGTAATATCCTATTCCAAGTAATAAAGAGGCAGCTGGTAATACAGCTATAGGTAACATCAATGATTTACCTAATCTTTGTAAATACTTCATCATAAAGTATCACTCCTTTATATTTATTTTCTTATTTTCTAAGCTTGTGTTGGTGCTATTAAATAAATACTTGTATCATCATCTTCAACATTCATTAAAACAGGTTGTCTTTGATCATACATTTTTATTTCTAGCATTTTATTACTTTGTATAGTTTGTAAGTAATCTAAAATATATTTTACATTAAGAGCTATTCTTAATGGTTCTCCTTCATATATAGTATTAATTTGTTCAGTTGATGTTGCTAAATCGTTTCTTCCTTGAATTTCTAGTTTATTATCTTTAAATTCAAATATAGCAACGTATCTCTTATCTGTATTATCTTTAACAAATACCGATATTCTATTTAATACACTTATAAATTCTTTCACATTTATTAGTACTTTTTTATTTTTCTTAACATTATTTATTAAACTTTTATAAGGTGGATATTGAATTTCAACAAGTTTTGTTAATATTTCAACATCTTTAAATTTAAATTCTGCACGGCTACCATCTGTCTTAAATTTAACTTTCTCTTCTTCTAACTGTTTCATTATTTTTATTAAACCATTAACAGCTCTTAGTGGTAGACTAATTCCTAAACTTTCTGCTTCTTCATTTTCAAAAGATCTATTTAAATAAATTAATCTATGTGAATCTGATGAAACTAACTTTAATAATTTATCTTCTAATTCTAATCTTATACAATTAACTGATATTTTTTCTACATTTAAAGAAGCAGCAAACTTAACATTTTCAATATCATTTAATATATCTTCTTTATTAAATTCATACTCACTTCCTATTTCAGAAACTTTAGGTTCATTTCTTTTTTCATATTCATATATAGAAAAATCACTATCACTTTTACCTGAACTTATATTGATTTTTCCAGCATTTTCTTTTATCTCTATAGTTTCTTGATCTAATTGTTTTAAAAATTCTTCCATTAATTTATGTCTGATTATAAATTCACCTTTTTCTTTAACTTCACATTCAAGTTCAGCTTTAATAAAAAGACCGTCTCCTAGACCTTTTAAGACTATCTTATTATCAGTTGTTTCTACAAGTATTCCAGAATTAGAACTATTAGTCTTATCATCTAATAGTGCATTTTCAACTATTTGTATTCTTTTTAAAAATTCACGTCTGTTAACTATAACATTTAACATTAATAAACCCCTTTCAATATATATTTATATATATCTTATAAATCTCAATTCTAATATAGTTTACCCTATTTAAATAAAATTTGCAACTTTTTAAATAAAATACCACTCTATATTACATATAAAATGGTATAGTTATATAATTATATTAATAAATATCTTTGTAATCTTCTAAATATTTCTTTAGTTTTGAAATAGATTTCTTCTCTATTTGTCTTACTCTTTCACGAGTAATATTAAGTTTTTTACCTATTTCTTTCAATGTATGTATTTTATTATTTCCCAATCCATATCTTAACTCTATTATAGTTCTTTCTCTTTCTGTTAAAGTATTTTGCAATAATTCATACATTTCACTTAATTGATCACTTTTAATTATAGTTTCTTCTAAATTAGATTCATTGCCAATTACATCTTCTAAAAATATATTATCTCCTATAGCCTCATTAAGAGAAACTATATCTTGAAATTCATTTTGTAAAAGTATAACTTTAGATGTTTTCATACCTAATTCTTCAGCTATAAACTCTGGATTCGGTATATCTCCATGTTCATTTTGATAATTTTCTATAACTTTATTTACTTTAGAAAGTTGTTCATATTTATATGAAGGTATTCTAATATCTCTTCCTAAATTTACTATAGCTTTTTTTATAGTTTGTCTTATCCACCAAACAGCATAAGTACTAAATCTAAGTCCTTTATCAGGATCAAATTTATTTATAGATTTTATTAATCCTAAATTACCTTCACTTATTAAATCTATTAAAGGTAATCCATTTCCTAAAAGTTTTTTTGCTTCTGAAACAACTAATCTAAGATTAGAAAGTATTAATAAATTTCTTGATTGCTCATCGTTTTCTTCTCTAATTTTTCTAAATATTTCTTTTTCTTCTTCAAAGCTTAATAATTCATAACTTTGAAGATCTGATATATAAAGAGAGATCAAATTTATACTCGTATCTTCTTTTTTGTTCATTTACACTCCTATTAAAACTCAGATTTTAACTCTCTTCCCATGAACGTTTGAGTTAATATATTAACATCTTTATTTTCATAAAGTAATTCATATAACGCTGTGAAAATTGGTGCTCTTAAATTCTTTTCTTTAATAATATTATAAAGTGGTTTAATAGTTGTAGCCCCTTCTGAGACCATTTTCATTTCTTTAACTACATCCTCAAATTTTCTACCCTTACCAATTTGTTCACCTAAATATCTATTTCTACTATGTTTACTTGTACATGTAACTATCATATCACCTAGTCCAGTTAAACCTAAAAAAGTCTTAAAATCTGCTCCTAATGCTGTTCCTATAACAACCATTTCATTCATTCCTCTTGTTAATAAGGCAGCTTTTGTATTATCACCATAACCTAGTCCATCACAAATACCCGCAAATATTGCAAGACAATTTTTTATAGCCCCTCCAAGTTCTGAACCGACAACATCAGTTCCAGTATAAACTCTTAATGAATGTCCAAAATTAAAAGTTTCTTGAACAATTTTAGCTGCTTCTAAATTTGTTGAAACAGATAATATTGCAGAAGGTAAATTATTTACAACTTCTTCAGCATGAGTTGGACCTGCAAGTAATACATAATCATATTCCTTATCTTTAAATATTTCATCTACCATCTGTGATATTAATTCTCCTGTTGATATTTCTATACCTTTTGCAACATTAACTAATATTACTTTTTTATTCCAACAATTAGATAAATTTAAAAGTACATTTCTTAAAAATTGTGTTGGAGTTGCAAGCAGTATAATATCAACTTCTCCATTTTTAACAAGTCCAGTATAATCATCAATAATTTCTATAGATTCACTTAATTTAAAACCTTTTAAGAAATTTTCGTTTTCACGATTTATTTTCATTTGATTTCTATATTCCTCATTAAATTCCCATAAATAACACTTATACCCTTTCTGGTCTAATAAATATGTTAAAGCGGTCCCCCAACTTCCACCACCTATAGTAAGTATTCTCATGAATTACCTCCTATTTTATTTTTTTTGTTTTATCAAAATATTTATCTTCTTTACCATTTACTAAATTAATAATATTAGATTTATGTTTATATACTACTAATAATCCTATGATAAGAGAAAAAATAGTATATATAGTATTATTATACAATATAAAAGTAAAAATTGGAAGAAGTAAAGCTACTGTTATAGATGCAACTGATACATATTGTGTTAAAAATACTGTTATAAGGAATATAACTAATAATACAAGTATAACTTTTGGTACAAGTACTGTAAATACACCAAGTGAAGTAGCTACTGCCTTTCCACCTTTAAATTTTAAATATATACTATAGCTATGACCAAGTATAGGTGCTAAAGAAACTAAAACTAGATATATATCATCTAAATTAATTAATTTAGCTATATATACAAATACAGCTCCTTTTAATACATCTAACAATAATACTAAAACTCCTAATTTCCACCCTAAAACTCTTGAAGCATTTGTTGCTCCAACATTTCCACTTCCATAGTTTCTAACATCCAATTCTTTAAATACTTTCCCTATCCATAAAGCATTAGGTATAGAACCTACTAAATATGCTACAATAAATAGAATTATAAATTTTACAATCATCTTATTCCCTTTCTAAAAGTACCAATGTTTCTATATGATGTGTTTGTGGAAACATATCATATCCTTTAATATATTTAACACTATACCCTTCTTTAATCATAATATCAATATCTCTTGCTAAAGTTGATGGATTACAAGAAATATATACAAGTCTTTTTATGTTTTTTTCACTTACATTTAACAATACTTGTTTTTCAATCCCTTTACGAGGTGGATCAAATAAAATATAGTCAATAGTTTTTTTATTTAAAATTTCTCCAATTTTATCTTCAACTTTACCACATAAAAATTCTACATTTTCTATTTTATTTTCATTCCTTGTTTGTTTTGCAGCTTTAACAGATGATGAAGTCATTTCTATACCTATAACATCCTTAGCCTTTTTAGACATTATCATAGCTATAGTTCCTGTACCACTAAAAGCATCAATTAATGTTTTATCTTTATAATCACCTAATAAGTTTAAAGCATCATTATATAGTTTAACTGTTTGCTGTTTATTAATTTGAAAAAAAGAATCAGGATATATTCTAAAATTTATACCCATTAAATTTTCAGTAATATAGTCCTCACCACATATTTTTATGTTTTTTTCACCAAAAATAACGTTATCAACCTTATCTTTAATTGATATATAAATTGATTTTAAGTTTTCATTTTCATCATAAAGTTCTTTTAAAACTTTTTCTAAATTTTTAATATTAGAAGTTCTTGTAACAACTATTACTAACATAACTTCATTATTTTCATTATTTCTAACTACGCAATTTTTTAAAAACCCTGAATTAGATATTTCATTATATACCTTAAATTCTCTTTTAGTTCCTTTAAATTTATTAAGCTTTTCTAATAATTTACTAATTATATCAGTTGCAACCTTAGATCTTAAATTTATTACATCAGTTGTAAATATTTCATGAGATTTTTTCTTATAAAATCCTGTTTTTATTTCACCATTTATCTTAACAAAAGGTTCTGCAACTTTATTCCTATAATTTAACTCTATAGGAGCTGATTCAAAATCAATATTTTCTATATTAATTTTTGCTATTTTACTCATTACTTCTTTTAATATTTCTTTTTTATACTTTATTTGAGCTGGATATTTTATCATAGCAAAATCACAACCTGAATAATCTTCAAAACTAATTAAATCTTTTGAAACTCTATCTTTTGAAGCTTCTAGAACTTCTTTTATTAAAGCTCTACCATAAGTTTTTTTCTCTGATATTAATTCAACCCTAAGTAAATCTCCTGGTACTGCCATAGGTACAAATATTACTTTATCATTATAATATCCTAACCCTTCACCACCAAATATAGTTTTTTCTATTTTTATATCAAAAATTTCATTTTTTTTCATTTCAAAAACTCCAAAGCATTTTTAAACTGCATCATTAGACCATATTTTATTGCTCTTTCATCAACCTTAAATTTAGGATGATGTAAATCATAAATAGCATTTATTTCTTCATTTTTTATACCTAATCTATAATATGAACCTGGTATTTCTTCTAAAAAATACCCTACATCTTCTGCATCCATTCTTGAATGAGTTATTACTTCAAGTCCTTCTTTACCAAATAAATCTAAAATATTATTTTCTAAAAACTTAGTCTTATCATCATTATTTATAACTGGAATATAGCTTTCCTTTATATCCACATCTATGCTAGCTCCTAAACTTTCTACAAATAATGGTAATTTTTCTTTAATTTCATTTATTATATATGATCTTAAATTTTTATCTAATGTTCTTATAGTTCCAGAAAGAATAGCTTTATCAGCAACTATATTAACAGCACTACCAGCATTAAACGTTCCTACTGTTATTAATGCACATTCTCTAGCATCTACCCTACGGCTAATAATAGTTTGTAAATACTCAACTACCTTAGCTCCTATAACTATTGCATCAATACCAAGATATGCTAATGCTGCATGGCTTGATTTACCCTTAATAGTTAAAGTAAATGTAGCAGAACTTGCATGTAATTTACCATATTTAATACCTATTTTCCCACATTCTATCTCAGGAGCTACATGAAATCCAAATAAAGCATCTGCCTTAAAATCGTCATTTACACCATCTTCAAGCATTCTTTTTGCTCCACCTACCGTTTCTTCTGCAGGTTGAAAGAAAAATTTAACATTTCCTTTCCATTTATCTTTATTATTAACTAATAGTTTAACAAGTCCCATTTGTACACTAGTATGTACATCATGACCACAAGCATGCATTACTCCAGTATTTTTAGATGAAAAATCAACTCCACTTTCTTCAATTATAGGTAAGGCATCCATATCAGCACGAAATGCCAAATTTTTACCTTCACCATTTTTTATATATGCATATATACCTGTATCTGCAACTTTTTTATAACTCACACCTAAATCATTAAGGTAATTTTCTATATATTTAGATGTATTGTATTCTTTTTCACTAAGTTCTGGATTTTCATGTAAATATCTTCTATAATTAACTACTTCATCATATATTTTTTCAACTTCTTCAGTAATAAATTGATTTTCCATACCCACTCCAATCTTTTTGTATATTTTAACATAAATCAAGTTAAAAATCAAAAAAGACGACATAAATCGTCTTTAATTATTATAATATATATTCTACTATTTTACATACTTAACATCTTTGTTATAAATATATCCAGACTCTTTAGATTCTCTTTGTATATTTATTATGTTAGTTTTTAAAAGTAATTCTGATTTCATTGTATCTATTTCTCTTGAAATTTTTTCTATTTCTTTATTATTTGAATAGTTATCACGTGCTACAGACATAAGACTAAATTCACTTAGCATAGCAGCAAATGCAAATACTGCAAAAAATGATAAACCTAAACTTACAACTGAAGCTGCATATTTATCTATGTATCTTAAACTTACTACCATTCTATATATTACTCTTAAATTTCTTCTTATTACTCTTTCCATAATTACTATTCTCCCTTAATAAATATTCTTAATTTTGCTGAATGAGCTCTATTATTTTCTTTTAACTCATCTTCTGTAGAAATTATAGGTTTTCTTGTAAGAACTTTTCCTAAACTTTTCTTCCCACATACACATACAGGAATATCTCTTGGACACTCACAAGGATTTTCAAAATTTCTAAATTTTTCCTTAACCATTCTATCTTCTAATGAATGAAATGTTATTATAAGCAATCTTCCATTAGGATTTAAAAGCTCTATTGCCTTATCTATAGCTTTATCTAAAACTTCCAATTCTCTGTTAACATAAATTCTTAATGCTTGGAATGTTCTTTTAGCCGGATGCTTTTTCATACTTTTACCTATTGCTTTAATAACTATATCTGCAAGTTCTATTGTTGTATCTATAGATTTATTTTTTCTATATTCAACTATATATCTTGCAATTTTTCTTGATTTAGGCTCTTCACCATATCTATACAGTATATCTGCTATTTCTTTTTCAGAAAACTTATTTACAACATCATGTGCTGTCAATTCTTTAGTAGTATCCATTCTCATATCAAGTCTTGCTTCTTTTCTATAAGAAAAACCTCTACTATCATCATCAAATTGTTTAGAAGAAACTCCAATATCCATCAATATTCTATCAACTTTATCATATCCAGCAAGGTAACTTACTACATCTAAATTTTCAAAATTATTTTTAAATATCATAAATTTACCTTTGTATTTCTCAAGTCTCTTTGATGCATATTCTATGGCATTATCATCTTGATCTATAGCTATTAATTTTGAATTTGTAGTTGATCTTTCAAGTATTCCATAACTATGACCTCCACCACCTAAAGTACAGTCCATATATATCAAATCTTTATCTTCTATAATATTTTCTAATACTTCCTCATATAGGACAGGTAAATGATAATCCATAAATTCTCCTTTCTTTAGAAGTCTATACCATATTCTCCTGCAATATCCATTGTTTCTGCAAAGTCCACATTATTAACTTCATTATATTTTTCAACAGACCATATTTCAATTTTGTCTCCCAACCCAACAACTAGTGCTTTCTTATTAAAATTAGCATATGTTTTAAGTTTTGATGTTAAAGTAACTCTTCCATTTGAATCAAGTTCTAGCTCCTGTGCAGTTCCTATAACCATTCTTTTTAATTGGTTTACAGCTTTAACATTTCCTTTTACCTGAGACATCTTATCCATTATTATAGCCCATTCTTTTTGTGTGTATAGGTTTAATTGACCTTCTGAACCTTGGTTTATGTAGAAACTTTCTTTAGATAATTGTTCTCTAAATTTCGCTGGCATTGTTAAACGTCCTTTAGCATCAACACTACATTCATAATCACCAGTAAACATTTCTACACACCTCCTTCCATTTTGATCCAAAATATCCCACTTTCTACCACTAATATTTTATACCACATTTTATATATATTTGCAAGTATTTTTTTAAAAAAAATCCTTTATTTATGCGGTTTCGGTTACATTTTTGGAACGCAACACAATATATTGTGTTTTTTGTTATTTATGTGTGGTATATATCCAAAAAACAAAACAAAATATTTATATAATAAAAAAGGATGTATTTAGAAATTACTCATTTCTACTTTACATCCACGTTTTAATCTTTTTTCTTTTTCTATTTTCTTATTTTTTAAACATTCCATAATCTTTCAATCATAGCTTCTTTAAATTCTCTTAAAGTTTTTGATAATGTTTATATAAAGGGATAGGCTCTTTAAGAAAATAATATAAATGAAGCCCACGACCACTATTAACAACATAAGTAGGCATCGCATGAGAACATGTTCTCAGTTTTCTCTTTTTTCATTCATCTATCTTTATTCTATTCTTTGACCATTTTTATATATTCCTACGTGTATAACACCATTGTTAAAATAATATATATCGTCCTTCTTTTACCCCATTTTTATATGTTCCTTCTTCTCTTATTTGACCATTTTTATCATATAATTTATATGGTCCTTCTCCTTTATTATTTTTATAAGTTCCTTCTTCTATAAGTCCATTTTTAAAATAATATTTATAAGGACCTTTTTTCTTATTATTTTCAACAGTTTTAACCAATTCTGCATCGCCATTATTATATTTAATGTATTGAGGTTTTGCTAAAATTGTTTATGATAATATAAGNNAAAATTAATATAAATTGTATAGAGAAAGGAGAAGTAAAATAACTTACTTAATATTTATTTAATTAACTATGTATAGTATAATATTCTTTTAGTAAAATAATTAGGAGAGAATGTTATGAGATTAAATTTAGTTAAAGATTTAGATATAAATGGAGTGAGTGATTTATACAAATTAGGAATATTAATGGATACAAAAATAATTGATAAAATTAATCTTTCTCAAATTAGTAGAGAACTTAATAAAGATACAAGAACTATTAAAAGATGGATTAACCTTAAACCAGAAGAAAGAATACCAATCACAAGAAACAAACCATCACAATTTAATGAATTTAAAGATTTAATACTAGAATTACTTGACTCTAAAATAAAAGTATTTTCATACAAGAGAAACCTTTACAAGTATTTAGTTGATAATTATGATATGAAAGGTTCTGAATCTTCTTTTAGATCATATATAATTAAAAATGACGATATTAATGATAAATTTAAAAGAAAGAATTCTAAAGCAACACCTACTGTTAGATTTGAAACTGAAGAAGGAAAACAAGCACAAGTAGATTGGAAAGAATCTATTAAGTTTAAACTTAAAAATGGTGATGATATAGAAATAAATATATTTACATATATACTAGCTCATTCAAGATATAGAGTAAATATATTGTCTTTATCTAAAAGAAGAGAAATAATATTAGACTTTCTTGATAAAGCATTTGAAATAACAGGGGGTATACCTAAAGAAATACTCTTTGATAATATGAAAACTGTAATGGATGAACCTAGAGCATATAATAAAAAAGGTAAAGTAAATGATGTATTTTTACAATTTGCTAAAGATTATGGGTTTAAAGTTAATATTTGTATGTCACGTAGACCTGAGACTAAAGGTAAAGTAGAGGCAACTATGAAGGTATTAGAACAAATTAAAGCATATAGTGGTGATTTAGATTATGATGGATTATTAAAACTTGTAGAGAAGATAAATAATGAAGAGAATATGAGGTTTCATTCAAGTTATCAAAAGATACCTACAAAATATTTGGAAAGAGAAAAAGCTTTCTTAGCCCCTCTACCCAATGAGAACATAAGAAAGCAATATATCATACCAATTCATAAACTAAAAGTTGATAAAAGCTCTTTAATTACATTTAAATCCATCAAGTATTCTGTAGACCATACATACATAGATAAGATAGTTAATGTTCAACTAATAGGTGAATTAATATATATTTATTGTAACACAAAATTGATAACAATGCACCCTATTTCTAAAAAAAATATTAATTATCATGAACAACATTTTAAAAGTTTAAGTAAAAGAGCACTTAAGTTTGATGATGAACGTATAGAAAATATGGCAAATAATAATTTAAAAATGATAGGAGTAGCATGGAAAAAACAACATATGAAAGATTAATAGAAAACTTTGAATATCTAAATTTAAAAGAAATTGTATTACACTTAAAAGATGTAGAGGAAGAATTTAAGAATAAAGATATATCTTTAATAGAAGCATTAGTTAAATTAACAGATTATGAGATAGAGCATAAGGAGAAAAATCTTATTAATTCAATGATAAAGATAGCTGGATTTCCTTTCATAAAAGATATTAATGATTTTGATTTTAGTTATCAAGATAATATAGATAAACAAGAGATATTGGATTTACTTACACATAGATTTATACATAATTTTGAGAATGTAGTATTTATTGGAAGTAGTGGTGTAGGTAAGACACATCTTGCAACAGCTATAGGAATATCTAC